>JAITMI010000278.1 GCA_031277435.1 Pseudomonadales bacterium | reverse complement strand
ATAAATTTGCGTCACCAATTTTTGACGGATCAGAGCCGGATCGGCGCAGGGCTCAATGCCGACGTTGTGCAGCACCGCGATCTTGGGCGCTTGTATGGCGACTTGTTCCAATATGGCGGCGAAGCGCTCGGCGGCCGGCCGCATCAAGGGCGAATGAAACGGCGCGCTCACCGGAAACGGCAAGGCGCGTTTGGCGCCAGCGGCCTTGCACGCCTCGATGGCGCGTTCTACCGCCGCCACCTGGCCAGAAATCACCACCTGCCCCGGCGAATTGAAAGTCACCGCCGCGACAACTTCCGTCGCCGTGGAGGCGCTTTGGCAAGCGGCGGCCACCGCCTCATCATCAAGACCAATAATGGCCACCATGCTGCCCGTGCCCACCGGCACCGCGCTCTGCATAAATTTGCCGCGCTGCTCGACCAGCGTTACCGCATCGGCGAAGGCCAAAGCCTCCGCCGCCACCAGCGCGGAATATTCGCCCAAGCTGTGCCCCGCCAGAAACGCCGGCGCCGCCCCGCCCTGCTCCCGCCACAAACGCCAGATCGCCACGGAGCCCGTCAATACCAGAGGCTGGGTGATGTGCGTCAGCGCCAGTTCCTCGGCGGGGCCATGTTGCGCCAATTGCCACAAATCGTAGCCAAGCGCGGTGGAGGCTTCAGCGAAAGTATCCGTCACCAGCGGGTGAGCGGCGGCCAATTCCGCCAACATGCCGACATGCTGGGAACCTTGGCCGGGGAAAATCATGGCGAGCGAGCCGGATGCCACGGGGCACATTCTCCGTTGGATGAAAATTTATAGTGTTAGAAAGCGCACAGAGAAAGCGTAAAGACGCAAAGAATTGCACAGCCCCAAAACAAAAAACAGCCCCTGGGAGCTGTTTTTTGCCTGGGCGCGTCTCCCTTGCGGGGATACGCTGAGGCTTAGTCTTTGTTGAGCTGTACCACCTGACGGCCGCGGTAGAAACCTTCCGGCGTCATGTGGTGGCGGCGATGGCGCTCGCCGGTTTCGTTGTCGGTGGACAGCGTGGCGGCGGTCAAGGCGTCGTGGGCACGGCGCATGTCGCGCTTGGAGCGGGTCTTGCGGTTCTGTTGCACTGCCATGATGGCGTCTCCTGTCAGGCGAATCTTGAAGAGTCAGTCAAATTCTTTGTTGCTTATTGGCCGTCGCTGCCTATTGGGCATCACTGTTTATTGGCCATCGTTGCCCTTGAGCGCGGCCAGCGCCGCGAAGGGGCTTTGCTTTGCCTCGCTCGCCGCCGTCTGTTGCGCCTGGCGCTGATAGGCGTTGAAGGCTTCGCTGCAATCAAGCTCCATGTGCATGGGCACGAGCGGCAGGCTCAAGAGCAGTTCATCCTCAATCACCGCCAGCACGTCCAAGCCCTGTTCGGGGTCCATGACCAGCGCGTCGAGCGCGGCTTCCTCGCTGCTGAGCGCCTGCACCTCGGCTTCGCTCGCAAGCGCCAGTAGCGCCAGCTCGCAGTCAAGCTCAAGTTCGAGCGGCTCCATGCAGCGCTGACAGCTCACGCGCACTTCAGTACGCAGCGAACCACTCAACAGTGGCCGCCCTTCCTCGTCATGCCCAAAATGCAGCGCCACCGCCACCTCGCCCTCGGTATCGAGCAAGTAAGCGGCAAAACGAGGCAATTTGGAAAGCGGCAGCGTCGCGCTAACTGACCCGTTTCGCGCGAACAGCTTGAGGGCATCGAGATGTTCTGGGAAGGGGCCGGGCGACATGGGCGCGCATCATAGTGAGGCGAAGTAGCCTTGTCAAAGAAAATTTCCGGCTTTTGCGGGTGGAACTGCTTGATTTGGTTCTTAATTCCGCCGTTCGTGGCACCCTCCCATGAGTAGCGCAACTCAACGCCGCGGCAAGCCCGGCACCAGCGGCACGAAGCTCACTTCTTCGAGGCTGGCTTCGCGCAGCGCGTCGCCGTGTTTTTTGTAGACTTTGAGCACTTGGCGCCGCTGGCCTTCGGGCAGCACGATGACGCCGCCGTCGGCGAGTTGGTGCACCAGTGCGGGGGGTAATTGTGGCGCGGCGGCGGTGATCATGATGCCGTCGAAGGGGGCGGCGCCGGGCCAGCCTAGATAGCCGTCGCCGTACCTGAGCTTGATGTTGTTAACGCGCAACTCGCGCAGCCGCTGGCGGGCGCGGTTGGCCAGGCCCTCGATGCGTTCGATGCTGTAGACCTGTGGCAACAGATAGGCCAAGACGGCGGTTTGATAACCGCAGCCGGTGCCGATTTCCAGCACCTTGCCGCCGTTTTCGGGCAGGCCGGCCAATAAAAGTTCGGTCATGCGCGCCACGATGTAGGGCTGGGAAATGGTTTGCTTGAAGGCGATCGGCAGCGCCACGTCTTCGTAGGCGCGCTGGGCAAAGGCCTCCTCCACGAACAGATGCCGCGGCACTTGCAGCATGGCGTCCATCACGCGCAGGTTGCGGATGCCTTGATCGCCCAGGCGCTGCACCATGCGCTCGCGGGTGCGTGCTGAGGTCATGCCGATGCCGTGGTGTTGACGCTCGTTCATAGCCCCTCCGCCACGAGTTGCGCCGCGTCGAAGTTCGCGGTCAGCGCGCCGAATAGCTCCGTCATGCGCGCCGTGGCCGCCGGGCTCGTCATGTCGGCGTGTAGAGGCGTTACCGATACGTAGCCTTGCGCCAGCGCGTGGAAATCGGTGCCCGGCGTGCGCTCGATGGGGCCGCCGACGCGGCCGATCCAGTACAAGGTTTTGCCGCGCGGATTGCGCGTGCTGATGGGGTTTTCGCCTCTGAGGCGCTGGCCCAGCGTGGTGAGGCGGATGCCCTGGATTTCGCTGGCCGGCAGATCCGGAATGTTGACGTTGAGCACGCTGCGCGGCGGCAAGTCGAGCGCTTGCAATACGCCTAAGAGATAACGGGCCACCTGCGCCGCCTGGGTGAAAGTGGCGAGCGTCGGGGCGCCGTAGTCGTTCACCGCCAGCGACAGCGCCATTGCGGGCTTGCGCAGGAAGCGCCCTTCCATGGCGGCGGCGACGGTGCCGGAATACAGCACGTCGTCGCCCAGATTGGCGCCGTAATTGATGCCGGACAGCACTTGTTCCGGCTCCGGCATGAAGATGCCGGCGGTGCCGAGGTGGATGCAGTCGGTAGGCGTGCCATCCACGGCGATGCGCGTAGGATCGAGGCGCGTCGCTTGCAAGGGGCGGTCGAGCGTCAGCGAATTGCTGACGCCGGAGCGGTCGCGGTCGGGCGCGATCATCATCAGTTCGTGATGCGGGCGCAAGGCCAGCGCCAGGGCCTCAAGGCCCGGCGCGTGGATGCCGTCATCGTTGGACAACAAAAGACTCATTGTGGGCTCGTCATGGAACTGAAACGTCAGTCCCCGTTTTCTTCATCATGGCTGGACGCGGTTTCGACTTCCATCAGCTCGCGCAGCACGGCGGTGGCGTAAGCGCCGCCGCTCAATTCAAATTCAAGCGTCACTTGATCGCCTGCAATGGCGTGACGCACATTTCTTACCGCCGCCCGCAGTGGACGGCGCGCTTGTTCCAGTCCTTCGC
Organism: Pseudomonadales bacterium; assembly: GCA_031277435.1. Taxonomy (GTDB): domain Bacteria; phylum Pseudomonadota; class Gammaproteobacteria; order Pseudomonadales; family Pseudohongiellaceae; genus CAILUG01. The sequence goes on along the minus strand of JAITMI010000278.1, from coordinate 118 downwards.
GCAGCAGGCCCGCGCATAAATCCGCATGCTGGTTCAAAACTGCTTGTTCCAATAGCAAGGCGGCACCGCTGACTTCCGGTTCCCCCCCCCCACAAAGGGCCGGTGGGATGAATATCGA
>JAITMI010000266.1 GCA_031277435.1 Pseudomonadales bacterium | reverse complement strand
CTCAATGGCGAGCGCGTCAGCAGCAGCGCGATCCGCGGCTATTTGGCGCGCGGTGATTGCGAAAACGCCGCGCGGCTCTTGGGCCGCCCCTTCGCCATGCGCGGCGAAATCGAACACGGGCGGAAATTGGGCCGTCAATTACAAATGCCCACCGCCAATCTCGCGCTCGCTGGCCGGGCTTTGCCCTTGCTGGGCGTCTACGTGGTCGAGGCGCGGGTCGATGGCGGCGTTTATCCGGGCGTCGCCAGCATCGGTTACAAGCCAACGGTGAGCGATACGCCGGAGCCTTCGCTGGAAGTACACCTGCTGGATTTTTCCGGCGACCTTTATGGGCGGATAATGACGGTGAATTTTTTACATAAGTTGCGCGACGAAGAAAAATTCGCCGATCTTGCTACTTTACAAGCGGCGATGGCGGCGGATTTGGCGGCGGCGCGCGCTTATTTTCACTAGCGGATAGCTTGAGAGGGCTCAACAGACGTGACTATTTTTTCATCAAATGCCGCGCCACTGTTGCGCATCACGCCGCCCTTGCTGGTGAGCCTGGCGCTGGCGGTGCTCGATCAATTCAGCAAGCTGCTGGCCAATGCGCGTCTGCCCTATGGCGAGCCGGTGGCGGTGTTACCAAGCTTCGATTTGCTCTTGTTCCATAACCGCGGCGCCGCCTTTAGTTTCCTCAACGATGCCAGCGGCTGGCAGCGCTGGATCTTGTCGGCGATCTCACTGAGCGTAAGCGTCTTTTTGTTGGTGTGGCTCACGCGGCTACCGGCGCGGCAGCGTTTGTTGCGCTGGGCGGTGGCACTGATTTTGGCCGGCGCGCTCGGCAATCTTTATGACCGATTGTTCTACGGCTACGTGGTGGATTTTATCAGCTTGTATTGGGGCGATTGGCGTTTCGCCATCTTCAATATCGCCGACGCCGCGATCAGTATTGGCGCCGCGCTGTTGTTGCTGGAGATGTTCTTGAGCCGGGAGCGCCAGCAAGAGGCCACCCCGTGAGCGAACGCATCCGCGTACAGCAGCTCGATACGCCAGCGGCGCTTGAAGGTAAAGTTGCGCCGGGTCGCCGCGTCAGCCTCAATTTCGCGCTGAGCCTGGAAAGCGGCGAAGATATTGAAAACAATCTTGCCGCCGCGCCGGTGGTTTGCGTGATCGGCGATGGCAGTCTCTTGCCCGGTTTTGAAGCCGCGCTCGCGGGCTTATGCGCTGGTGACGCGGTGGATGTCGTGCTGCCGCCGGAACAAGCCTTTGGCGCCAGCAACGACGATAACGTGCAAAAAATCCCGCGCTACCGTTTTCCGCCCGACCTCGCCCTGAGCGAAGGCTTGCTGGTGGATTTCGCCGACCGGCAAGCCAGCTATTCGCAGGCCGGCCTCATCAGGGCCATCGACGCGCGTTACGTAACGGTGGATTTCAATCACCCTTTGGCCGGGCGGAGCTTGCGTTTCCGCGCGCGAATTCACGCCGTGGAATGACGCCATGCAAACACCCAGTTTCGCCATCAATCTCGCCAATCCACGCGGTTTTTGCGCCGGCGTGGATCGCGCCATCGACATCGTGGATCGCGCCATCGACCTCTACGGCGCGCCGATCTACGTGCGGCACGAAGTGGTACACAATAAATACGTAGTGGAAAATCTCAAACGGCGCGGCGCGATTTTCGTTGATGAACTCGCCGCGGTGCCGCGCCAGGACGGCGTGCATCCAGCGCCAATCGTAGTCTTCAGCGCGCACGGCGTGGCGCGTGAAGTAAAGCGGGAAGCCGAAACGCTCGGTCTCAAAGTGTTCGACGCCACCTGCCCGCTGGTGACCAAAGTCCACATGGAAGTATTGCGCTACAGCCTGTCCGGCCACGAGTGCATTTTGATCGGTCATGCCAATCATCCGGAAGTAGAAGGCACGATGGGCCAGTACGACGGCAGCCACGGCGGGCGTATTTATCTGGTGGAAAACGCTGGCGACGTGGAAAAATTAACGATCAAAAACGAAGCGCGCCTCGCCTACGTCACGCAAACCACGCTATCGATGGACGATACGGCGCGCATCATCGACGCCCTGGTGGCGCGCTTCCCCAAGATTCGCGGGCCGCGCAAGAAGGACATCTGCTACGCCACGCAAAACCGCCAGGACGCGGTGAAACAACTGGCGCTGGAAAATTCCCTGGTGCTGGTGGTGGGCTCGCCCAACAGCTCCAATTCCAACCGCCTGCGCGAATTGGCCAAGCGCAGCGGCTGCGAAACCTACCTGATCGACAAAGCCGACGAAATCGACCCGCGCTGGCTCGAAGGCAAACACAAAGTCGGCGTCACCGCCGGCGCCTCAGCCCCGGAAATTCTGGTACGCGAAGTGATTCAGCGCCTGATCACGCTCGGCGGCCTGCCGCCAGTGGAAATGCAAGGCGTGGAGGAACACATGGTGTTCTCGATGCCGCGCGAGTTGCGGGCGTAAGGCCGATTACGCTGTTGGGTCGATTTATTGGCCAAACTCTCATACTTCGTCTATACCAAGGGCTGCTCTCATTATCGAGAATCAGCCTATGACGAACCTCGCCCATCCTCCCGTGCGCCTTACGCGCTTAAAGGGTTTTACCTTGATCGAAGTCCTCGCCGCCGTAGCGCTACTGGCGCT
>JAITMI010000252.1 GCA_031277435.1 Pseudomonadales bacterium | reverse complement strand
AGGTAAACACCGAGCGGGTTTCAAACACCGTGGCGGGGAAGGATTTGCCTTGCCATGACAGCAGGCGTTTCAAGGCGAAATCGAATAGCAAGGGGTTGTATTCGCGCAGCGTTTCCAGGGTGGGGACCGCTTCCTTGGGCAAGAGACCATCACGCGCCAGCGCGCCAGGTGAGACGATCGGTACAATACCAGGCAGCGGGTAATCGGAGCCGTTGAGCAAGCGGTAGTGCCAGTCCTCGCGCAGCAAAAGTTCGCCGATGATGCTGGAATCGTGATTGCGCAGGGTGAGGGCGGAAATATCGCCGTAGAGATTGCCGCGCCAGCGCGGCTCATCCATCAGGCGGCCAAACAGGGCGAAACTTGGTTGCCGTGTGCCGGGGCGATCCAGATCTTCGTCAGTGCCGTGGCTGCCGCAGTGCGCCACGATCACCCGCACGCCGGCATCGAGCGCGCGCCGCAAACGTAAGGGATTGCCCAGATATTCCAAACCATCGGCCACGGTGGCTTTTTCTTCGCCAGCGTGCGTAATCAGCGGCAGTTTGAGCTGGGCGAGGGCGGCGAAAAAGGCGTCGCAGCGTGGCGAGGCGGGGTCGATATTCTGCGTTGCCGGCAGCCATTTTACGGCGCGGGCGCCTTGCGCCGCCGCCGCGTGTAATTGTTCGACGGCATCGGCTTGGTAAGGATGAATTGATGCCACCCATTCAAAAACATCCGGATGGCTGGCGGCAACCGCGCGCGCGTAGTCATTGGGAATGTAGAAGGTGCTGCGCGCGGGTAAAGGCGCGCCGTTTTCGTCGCGCAGCCAGTCGAAGGCAAACAGCATGGCTTTATAACCGGCGGGCATGTTGCGCAGCAGCGTGGCCAGGCGCTGTACGTAGTTGTCATCCAGGGCGCCGTCCGCCGCCGCGCTGCAACTGCCGTTGATATAGAACAAGCGTTGTATATTGAGCAAGGGATGCCAGGCGCTGGTCAACTGTTCGCCCACCACCAGGCCCTTGCCGCTATCGCCAACGCCCGCCAGATGTACGTGGCAATCCCAGACTTGCGCGGGGTCGATGCCCTGCCAAACTTGGCGTAGCCAAGGGTCATCGCCCAGATCGAGCAGCGCGGGATCGCGGCAGGGATTGCGCAGCAGCGGTTTGCTGAAGCTGGCGGAGGCGCCCGCGGCGCCGATGGCCGTCAGCGCCGCCAGACTGAGAAAACGGCGCCGGTTCCAGTTTTTATTTGTCGTGTTCATACAGTTTCCGCCATGCGTTTCAGAGTGACGTAATCGGTTTTGCCGGTGCCCAAGAGAGGGAGTTCCTCAACCAGCACGATCTTGCGCGGTACGCACAATTCCGGCAGCCCCAGCGTTTGCGCCGCCGTCAGCAAGGCGGCGCGATCAAGCGCGGCGGCGGTGGTGAACAGCACCAGCGCTTCGCCTTTGCTGGCGTCCACTTGGCTGCTGGCGGCATGTAGCGCTTCGGCGGCGGCGTGCTGCGCGAGTTTTTCCACGCTTTCCAGACTGATCATTTCACCAGCTACCTTGGCGAAGCGTTTGACGCGCCCAACGATGTGGACAAAGCCATCAGCGTCAACCTCCACGATGTCGCCGGTGTCGTACCACAGCGTGCCCAGCTCCGACATCGGCGCTTGCAGCAGGCCGGGTTGATCGGCCTTTAAATACCCGCTCATTACATTAGGGCCGCGTACATGCAAGAGGCCGCCTTGTTCGATGCCGGGCACGCTTTGCAGTTGATAATCGATGCCGGGCAAGAATTGCCCAACGCTGCCGCCGCGATACGCCATTGGCGTGTTGACCGCGATCACTGGCGCGGTTTCCGTAGCGCCATAACCTTCGAGGATGCGAATGCCGAATTTTTCGAACCAGTCGCTGCGTACCGCGGGCGAGAGTTTTTCCGCGCCGGCGACTACGTAACGCAGCCGGTAAAAATCGTAAGGATGGGCAAAGCGCGCGTAATTGCCGAGAAAAGTGCTGGTGCCAAACAATACGGTACAGTTGCGGTTGTAACTGACTTCGGGGATGACGCGATAATGCAGCGGGGAAGGGTAGAGATACAAATCCGCGCCGCTGAGCAGCGGTAGCAAGGCGCCCGCGGTCAAGCCGAAGGACTGAAAGAGCGGTAGCACGTTGAGTATGCGGTCGTCGGTATTAATGTCGATGATGGCGCGGATTTGCCGGATATTGGCGAGCAGCGCCCGATGCGAAAGCACCACGCCTTTGGGTTTGCCTTCGGAGCCGGACGTGAACAGCACCACGGCGGCGTCTTCGGTGGCGGCGCGAAGTTCCACGCGGCGCGGAAAGCGCAAGGCCCAGCACACTAGCCACAGTTTGTCGCGCCAAGTGATTTGCTGGCGCAAATCTTCCAGATAAACGATGTGCTCGATGCCCTGCAAGGCGGCGATTTTGCCGGCCAGTTGCGCTTGTTCGACGAAGGCGCGCGAGGTAATCACCAAACGCACTTGCGCCGCCGTACACGCCGCCTGCATACCATCGACGCCCGCCGTGTAGTTGAGCATGGCGGGCACGCGGCGCAGCGCCGTCAGCCCCAGAAACAAGCCGAGCGTGGGCGCCATGTTGGGTAGCAATAAGCCTACGCGCTCATCAGGACGGCTCAGGCGCGCGCTCACGCGGCCCAGCATCAGAGCCATTTTGAGCAAATCCTGATAGCTGTATTCGATTTGTTTGGTGTCTTCCAATACGCGGCGCTTGCGGCCATGAGTTTCCATCGCATCGCACAGCGCGCCATACAGCGTAGCCGCCATTGGCCGCGCCAGCGCCATTTGCTGCATCAGGCGGCGTAGCGCTTCACCAGCCTTGCGCCGGCGCGCGCGCGCGGTGGGGCCTTGCGGCATCGGCAGCGTGGTGGTGGGTAATATCGTCAAGGTAATGCGCGGAAACAGTTTATGCGGGCCGCGCAGACGCGAAAAATAGCTGTGTACCGGGCCATCGAGGCGTACCGGTAGCAGAGTTGCGCCAGTTTTGGCGGCGATGAAGGCGGGGCCGTCATAGACTTTCATCATGCTGCCGGTGAGCGTGATGCGTCCCTCGGGGAAAATCACCACTGGCCGGCCCGCTTCAATCAGGCGGATCACTCGCTTCATCGCCATTGGATTGCTTGGATCGATCGATAAATAATCGGACATCAGCCCGATCGCCCAGCGCCATAGCGGACGCTTGATGATCTCGGTATGCACCACGAACACTGGGTTTTTGACCGGTAGGAACAACCCGAGCATGATCCCGTCAAGGAACGATTCGTGATTGGCGATCACCAGCAGACGCTCGCTGTTCACGCCTTGTGGCGCGGCATTTTCCATGCCGCGCACGCGCACACGGAACAGCAGCCGCGCCAAAGCGCGCAGCAGAATACGGGCGCAAAAGCGCAGCGCAAGCCGTAGTGGGGAAGGAGACAGCATGATGTTGTTATCGGCCATAAGCGGGGCCTCGCCCCCTCAGTAAGAAAAATATAACTCGCGTTCAACAATTGTTGCGCACGTAGTCAAGTACGTTGCCAAAGGTTTGTTCCAGGGTGGCCCGGTTGATCCAGAACCAGACCTCCTTGCCGATTTTCTCCGAATGCAATACGTCCGCTTCATGCAGGATTTTCAGATGATGCGAAACCGTGGAGCGCGCCAGCGTAGACACCGCTGCGATCTGCCCGACGTTGAGCCGTTCGCCCCGCTCGAACAACATCAACATGCGCTGCCGGTGAATATCGCCCAGCGCCGTGAACACACGCGCCATGGGCTGCCATTCGGGGGGGATGCTTTGGGTGTAATGTGGTTTCATGTCGACATTCTTAGTTATATCGATATGTTGTGTCAAGCGGAAATTACTGACAGTACCTTGTCAGTGGGGGAGGCTAATATTGCTTTTGCTATTCATATCTCAGAAATTTTTATGCGGACTGATAAAGCCGGTAGTGATACAGCCATGAACAAACGTAACTGGATTGCCGTTGCCTGCGCCGACCATGCGTGGCGTGGACGTGAGGCGGGGCCGCCGGGTTTTATGCAGGTGTGCCACGGCAAACGTGCGCCGCTGGCGCGTATCGGTGGCGGCGACCGAGTGGTTTACTACGCGCCGGCCACGGTGATGCGAGGGAGTGACCGATTGCAAAGTTTCGTGTCGATCGGCGTGGTGGAACATGGCGAACCCTACTCGTTTGATATGGGAGATGGCTTCGTACCCTGGCGGCGTGATGTGCACTATGTTCAAGCACAAGAGGCTCCAATCAGATCGTTGCTCACACAACTCGATTTCATCGAAGACCCGGCGCATTGGGGTTATAAATTTCGCTTTGGGCTATTCAGCATCGGCCATGCCGATATGCGGCGCATCGCACTGGCCATGCGTGCCGACTTGGCGGCGCTCGGTTTGTAAAGGCA
>JAITMI010000192.1 GCA_031277435.1 Pseudomonadales bacterium | reverse complement strand
AGGCCCCCGTGCCTGCCCTTGCTGACGGATGCCACGGAACGACGGGCAGGCACGGGGGCCTGCCCCTACAAAACACCGGATTACGCTTGGGCGCGTCTCAGCGCCGTCCTATCTTGCTTCGCGGCTGAACGTAAAGTTGCCCAGATCAACCTGATACTTGGCGAAAGTCTGCTCAATTTCGGCCCGGCGGGTCTGCCGCTGTGCCGTGCTGTTGCCGCCTCGGCCGTCAATCCACAATCGGAACGTAAATGCCGCCACGGGGCAGCTCGGCCCAGCCTTCGCTGGTGCGAATATTCGCTGAGTCGTAATCTAGTTCTACTTGTATCTCGGTCGCCGGGCACTCAGGAGATGCCTTGATTACCGCATTAACGCGGGGATTCTCAAATATTGTAACGACGCCAAAGCCTAACTGTTGGCCATCAAAACACTGAATAAAAAATTGTTGACCGCTTTCATTTACGGTTACAACTAAATTAACCGTGCTTTTGAATGAATTGTGCGGAAGGCTCAATCGTTCCTCGGACGGCTCAATATTGATGTTGCTGAACGTGCCTGAAATGGGCGTATCAGACGCCATTGATAACGAGCATAGCAGCAGGCCGGTAATGGCTGGCAATGTATGTCGCATAAGTCACTCCTTTCTTTATTCCACAGGGTTTGAGTTGAGCAAGCCGCGTCAGCGAGTCCGCTCGAAAGATCAGGTTCTCGAAAATATGGCCACATCGCTAGACGTTGCAATCACGAGACTATTGCCAGAGTACGAAAAACCACACATCACGGGCTCATACTCCGTGCCGATTTTTGTGAACTTCTCAGGTTTGCCATAGAGAGATGCAAGAAGAAAAGAGTTCGGCTCAACCAGGAAAATATCTTTAACCGGCCAGTCCAGAGTAGCAAATTCTACAGACCATCCATCATGGGTATACGCCGGCAGTCCGCCGGCGGAAAGAAGAAATATCCGGATAGTATTTCCGTATAAAGGCCCTATGCCGTCAGCCTCCAGATAGCCGTTGGCATAGTATTCGTTATAGTCTCGCGCAACCTTATCGCCGGATCGACAATCGATAACTCCGCGACCCTGGCTAGAAAGGACCATAAGGAGTTCTGAATTACGATCAAACCCTACGGAATTAAGGCCGCCAATAGCAAGCGTCGCCACCTTGCGCCACGGCAGTGGTGGCGGCGCCAACTCAATAGCGCGTAATTTTGACTTGAGAGGATCAAGGCGGCCGGTTTTTAACATGAAAGTCCGCTCAATATTGGCCCGGTGCGCCTGTTGCCGCAGCGTGGCGGCGCGGACGGGCCGCCACGCGCTTGGCAACGTCTGGCGGCTTGCTTGGGAAGGTGCTCATAACTAACTCTTTCGGCATCCGCGGGGAACTTATGAGGAGGGTTTGTATTCTATCCAGCTTGTGAGGAAAGCGCCTAATGAACGGGCGGGGCTCAGCGTCAACGTGATTTCACTTGGGATCGTTAAAAATAGTGAGGCTGCCATGATTTTGCCCATTTTCCGCCTCTTTGTTGACGAGTACACTACGCGCCATGAAACCTAGCGCTTTCTCTGCCTCCTTACTGGCGTCCTTGTTCGCTTGCCTGCTGTTTGCGGCGGGGTTTGCCGTGGCCGCGGAATCTACCGCTGAAGCTGGTGAGCAGCCGCAAATCCTGGGCTGGATCGAGCATTTGCGCTTGATGCCGGGGCGGGCCTTGTTCAAGGCCAAGCTCGATTCTGGCGCCAAGTCCAGCGCCTTGCACGCGGAGGATCTGGAGTTTTTTGAGCTCGATGGCCGCCAGATGGTGCGGTTCAGCTTGCGCAAGGACCACCAGGATGCGGACAGTGAACGCATTATTTATGAACGTCCGCTGGTGGGCGAGGTGAACATCAAGCTGCGCGGTACCGAGCGGCTTGATGCGCGCCCGGTGGTCAGGCTGGAATTTTGCCTGGCCGGTCAGATACACAACACCTTATTCACGTTGACGGATCGCTCCAACTTCAATTATCCCGTACTGCTGGGAAGGGACTTTCTCAAATACGGCATCGTGGTGGATTCCTCCGCGACCTTTACTCATCGCACGCGCTGCCCGCGCGTTTGAGCCGGGTTGCCTGGGCCAATGAAACGCCGCGTAATTCAAGAGAAAGTCACTTATGTCCACGAAGAACGTCGCGCTATTGTCACCGGTGACCATGCTGGCGCTGCTGCTTACGGCGGTTGCCTTGTTTGTTGCCTACCTCAAGGTGACGTATCTGCACATGCCGCTGCGTCCGGGGGAGGAGTCGAACATCTGGACCGTCGAGGCGCGCATCGACTTTACCGGGCGTAACGGCCCGGCGCGGGTCACCTTTCAGTTGCCGCAAGAGACGCCGGGCTTTACGGTGCTGAACGAAAATTTCGTGTCGCGCGGCTTCGGCCTCAGCATCGAGGACAACAGCAGTGGCCGCGACGCGGTGTGGACGATCCGCCGTTCGCAGGGCGAGCAGGCGCTGTTTTACCGCCAGCAGGTGTATCAGGAAAGCCGCGTTGCCGCGGAACAGGAGGACGCCTTGCCCACCTCCGAGTTTCCCGAAGTGCCGCAATATCCGGAGCCTCTGGCCTCGGCCATCGACGACGTGCTGACCCGCGCGCGTAACGAATCCGCTGATATTTTCACCTTCGCCACGCGCCTGATCGCCATTCTCGCCGACGCCAACGACGAGAACGTGCGGGTGATCCGCGATGCCCGCCCGCGCTCGCAATGGGTGCCGCTGGTGCAGGAAATTCTGGCCGGCGCGCGCATTCCGTCGCGCATCGTGTACGGCATTTCCTTGCGCGAGGATTTCATCGACCAAGGGCTCATCACCTGGCTCGAAGTGAACAACGGCGAACGCTGGCGCGGCTTCAACCCGGAAACGGGCGAGGCTGGCTATCCCAACGGTTTCTATCCCTGGGCCAAGGATTTGACGGAGCTGGTGGATACCGATGACGGCGTGCGCAATCTCACCCTGAGTTTTTCCACCGCGCGCACCGCGATCAATCAGGTGGAGCTGGCGCAAGAGGTGGAGGCGGGCATTAACAGTGGCCTGATGAACTTTTCGCTGTACAGCCTGCCGATTCCCACTCAGGACGTGTACAAGGTGCTGTTGATGGTGCCTTTGGGCGCGCTGGTGATCGCTTTCATGCGGGTGATGGTGGGCATTCCCACTTTCGGCACCTTCACGCCGATCCTGATCGCGCTCGCCTTCCGCGAAACCCAATTGGGCTGGGGCGTGACCTTGTTCGTGGCGATACTCTCGGCGGGCTTTCTGGTGCGCGTGGGGCTGGCGAATCTGCGGCTGTTACTGGTGCCGCGGCTCGCCTGCATGTTGATCGTGGTGATCGGCTTGATGGTGTTGATGAGCCTTTTCAGCGCGCGCATCGGCTTTACGCAGGGCCTGTCGATCGCCTTGTTCCCGATGGTGATTCTGACCATGACCATCGAACGCATGTCGATCGTGTGGGAAGAACGCGGCAGCCGGGAAACGCTGAAGGAAACCATCGGCACCTTGATCGTCTCGGTGGCCGGCTATTATGTAATGAACCATCCATTATTGATGCACCTGATGTTCAACTTCCCCGAATTGCTGTTGATCGTGCTCGCCGGCTGCATGATGTTCGGCTCCTACAACGGCTACCGCCTCAGCGAACTGTTGCGCTTCAAGGATCTGGTAAAGGGTAACGCCTGATGTTGACGCTCTGGTCCAAATTGCGCCGGCTCGGCGTGGTGGGGCTCAATGCCCGCAATCACAGCTATGTGATGAAGTACAACCGGCGCGAATCCTACCCCTTGGTGGACGACAAACTCCTGACCAAGCGCCTGGCGATCGCCGCTGGCATCGCCGTGCCGCGGCTTTATGGCGCGGTGGCGACGCAGCACGACCTGGCGAAATTGCCGGAAATTCTCGGCAATCATAAGGAATTCGTGATCAAACCGGCGCACGGCAGCGGCGGCGAAGGCGTCTTGGTGATCGACGGCAAGCGCAAGGAGTTGTACGTCAAACCCGATGGCCGCGCGCTGTCGCTGGATGAAATCAAATATCACGCTTCGAACATTCTCAGCGGCATTTACAGCCTCGGCGGCATTCCCGATTCGGCGATGATCGAATACCGCGTGCGGGTGAATCCGATTCTCGACCCGATCAGTTACCGCGGCGTGCCGGATGTGCGCCTGTTGGTGTTTCGCGGCGTGCCGGCGATGGCGATGATCCGCCTGCCCACCCGCTATTCTGACGGCAAGGCCAACCTGCACCAAGGCGCGGTGGGAGTGGGCATCGACATCGCCAGCGGCGTCACCGTCGATGGCGTGTTTCAAAGCCGCGTGGTGCAGGAGCACCCGGATTTCGGCGTGCTGCTCGGCGGCCTGCAAATCCCCGATTGGGAAGCCATGCTGGAACTCGGCGCCCGCTGCTACGACCTCACCGGGCTTGGCTACATGGGCGTGGACATCGTGCTCGACCGCGTGCGCGGCCCGATGATCCTGGAAATCAACGCCCGCCCCGGCCTCGCCATCCAGATCGCCAACCAAAGCGGCCTGCAAGGGCGCCTCGATTGCATCGAAGCGCTGGATGAAATCCCCGCCGATCCCAAGGAGCGGGTGCGGTTGAGCGTGGAGCTGTTTGGCGCGAAAGAGGCTCCACCCTCTCCCCCGCCCTCTCCCGCCAGCGGGAGAGGGAGTAGTGCGGATGTAGAGGAAGAATTGGTTATTGGGGCCGCACCCAAACAGCCCCCTCTCCCGCCAGCGGGAGAGGGCGGGGGAGAGGGTGGGCCGTGAAATTTGCGAGAAATTTTGTGCGGGACATTGCGTTACAAGCGTTGCTCACACTTAAGCGTACCTGTCAGTTCTGTGTAATAAGGGCTTGATTATTGAAGAATTGTTAAGTACCTTTGCGGCCCACTTTAGAGGGGTGGCCGCGCGTTTCAAGACGCCGGGCACAGGCAGTACGTCTTTCATAAAAATAGCAAGACCAGGACCAATTCGATAAGGGGCGCTTGAACCCGCCGGATCATCCGTATGGACCTCGCCAGAGGACGTCGAGTCAGGCTTTACTCGCTGGGCCAACTCCGACAGGTGATCCGCGTGAAGGCGGTTCGAGCGCTTGGCAATCAAGACAGCGACGGAACACAAAACAGGGGACTTATATGAAAGCAGCCACCCAAAATTACCGGCGCTTGCGCCTCGGTACGGCAATCAACCGCTCCATCAGTAAACTCATCAAACCCGCCAGCCTCGCCGCGCTGGCTTTCGCCAGCAGCGCCTGGGCCCAGCAGGGTCCGGTGGAAGAAATCCAGGTCACCGGTTCGCGCATCAGCCGCACCACCATGGACACCCCGACCCCGGTCAGCACCATCGAAGGCTCGGAGTTGGCGATGATGGCGCCGGGCGGCCTGATCGACGGCCTGACGCAACTACCGCAGTTCTACAACAACCAGACGCCCGACCAAAGCAACGGCGGCCAGAACTCCGGCGGCTCCAACATCAACCTGCGCGGCGCCGGCGCCAACCGCACCCTGGTCTTGCTTGATGGCCGCCGCGTAGTGCCCAGCAACCGTTTCGGTTCCGTGGACGTGGCCTTGTTCCCGGAAGATTTGCTGCGCAGCGTGGAAACCGTCACTGGCGGCGCTTCCGCCAGCTACGGTACCGACGCGGTGGCCGGCGTGGTGAACTTCCTGCTCGACACCAACTATGAAGGCTTCAAGACCCACGCCCAAGGCGGTCTCACCGAACTCAATGATGGCGGCACCTGGGAAGCCGGTTTCGCCTTTGGTCACGAATTCGACGGCGGTCTGCACATCATGGGCTCGGTGTCGATGTTCAAGCAGGAACCGATCTGGTCCTTCGAATCCTTGAGCGACCGCGACTACATCAACATGAGCGCGCGCGTCACCAACCCCGATCCCACTGGGCCGACCAACATCATCCGCCCCAACGTGCGGCCAACCAATTTCAGTAATACCGGCGTGCTCATCGCCAACAACATTCCGGCCTTGAACCGCCTGGAATTCCAGCCTGATGGCTCCGTGCGGCGCATGCCATTCAATGGCGTTGGCTTGGAGACCACCGAATGTTTGTGTTATTCCGACCCCGCCAACGGTTATGGCGTGAACGCGGATGCCGATATTCTCGCCAGTTATGAGCGCCAAAACCTGTTCCTGTACGCCGACCAGGATCTGGGCGACAACACCAATGTGTACGGCCAGATGATCTATGGCCGCAACCTCACCGGCGACCGCCGCGAAAGCATTTCGCTCTTGTCCGGCTGGGAAGGCCGCGTCTATGCCGACAACGCTTTCCTGCGTCCGGAAGTGGCGCAACTGATGCGCGACAACAACGCCGCTTTCACCGGTTATGGTTTCTTCCCGCCCAACGTGGTCGATACGCCGCTGGGCGAAAGCCGCCAGGACACCAAGAACAAAACCTTCTCGCTGACCTTCGGCCTGGATCACGACTTCACCACAGGCTGGCTCGGCGATCATAGCTGGAGCCTCAAGAGCTATTACCAGTACGGCGAGAACATTCAGGACTTCAACACCCTCAACGGCGTGCGCGTGGACCGTCTGCCGATCGCCTTTGATGCCGTGCGTGATCCGGCCACCGGCGAGATCGTCTGCCGCGTCAACCTGCCGCAATATACCGGCCCGATCTCCGAAGGCGGCAACGGCGGCTATTTCTCTGACTGCGTGCCCTTGAACACCTTTGGCGGCGTGGGCAACATCAGCCAGGGCGCGGCTGACTACATCATGGACCGCGACAACAAAACCGCCCGCCAGTGGACCGAACAGAAAGCCTTTGAACTGGTGCTGGACGGTCAACTGTTCGAAGGCTGGGCCGGCCCGATCGATGCCGCGTTCGGCGTGTCCTACCGCGATGAAAAATTCGATCAGCGTACGCTCGATCCCTCCGATGAATTCCCAGCCCTGGTCGATGGCACGCTGCTCACCGAGCTCGGTTTCACCGGCTTGGAAGGGATGCGCGGCGTGGTGCCCGAAAACCTCGCGGGCGGTATTCCCGGCCTGCGCCATGTACCAGCGGGCTACCTGGGCGACGCCAACTCCTCCTCGGTGCTCTTCAGCTCCTTGCGCGCCTTCGGCGGCAGCTACAACGTGAAGGAAGCCTTCGCCGAATTCAACGTGCCGCTGCTCAACGGCGTGCCGCTGGTCGATAACCTCGAATCCTCCTGGGCCGCCCGCTGGGCCGACTACGAAGGCTCCGGCGCGATCTGGGCCTGGAAAATCGGCTTGAACTGGACCCTCAACGACCAACTGCGCGTGCGCGCCACCGGCTCGCGCGACGTGCGCGCCGGCAGCTTGCGCGAACGTTTCGACCAGACCCGCGGCGGCATCAACGTGCGCAACCCCTGGGATAGCGACAATACCGTCTCCGCCGCCTCGCTGGCTGGCGGTAACCCGAACGTGGCGCCGGAATTGGCCGATACCTTGACCGCTGGCGTCGTTTATCAGCCCACCTGGCTGGACGGTTTCCAGACCTCGCTCGACTGGTATGACATCGACATCTCCGATGCCATTGGTCAGTTAGGTACTCAGGTCATCGTTGATAGCTGCCGTAACGGCGATCTGTCGCTGTGTCAGTACGTGATCACGCCAACCGGGCCGGTCACCAACCCGACCACCAACGACTTCCGCCAGATCGACCGCGTGGAATCCTTGTTCATCAACCTGGCCAATCAGCGCATCAACGGCGTGGACTGGGAAATGCGCTATCGCACTGACGTTTCCTGGTTTGGCGGCGAAGCGGAAACCTTCTCCTGGCGCATGTTGTACAGCTACCTGGGCGAAAACTCCCGCCAGAACCCCGGCGCGGTACGTGACGACAGCGCTGGCAGCGGGCAGCTTTCCAAAAATAAAGTAACCACCAGCATCAACTACAGCTACGGTACTTTCAGCGCCTTCCTGCAAGCGCGCTGGATGGAAGGCACGCTGCTTGATCGTACTTACATGGAAAGCGACAGGGCGGTAGCGGCCTCCGAACGTCCGGCGAATTCGATTTTGTCTCTGTGCAGAGGCGGTAGCGTCGTCTGTACCATTGACAATAATCAAATTCCGGCAATCACCTACTGGGACGCGCGTTTCGGCAAAACCTTCGGCGACGCCGAGAACCTGGAAGTGTTCTTCAACATCAACAACCTGACCGATAAGAAACCGCCGCTTTCGCCCGGAGGCATTGGCCGCACTGGTGTAGGCACGGGCATAGGTTCGCAGTTTGATGTATTGGGCCGCCGTTATACACTTGGCGTGAATTACGAGTTCTAAGTTTAGAGGGGGATGTCACCGGCTTGTGCGAACAGGCCGCTGACATAAATACTCGGGGGCGGCTTTGCCGCCCTCTTTTTTTTTGCCTGAAGAAATGGATTATTGCCCTGATACTGAGAACTGGCGGTTGACACTGCTTTGGGCCATACATAGAATGCGCACCTTTCCGGCTGAGGCCGGGGAAAGGAAGCAACAAACCAAGCAAATCACGCAAGGTTGCTTGCACGGTTTGCAAAGAAGGTTGAAAGTTGCTTGCAGGTTAAGCGGGGGCATAGCTCAGCTGGGAGAGCGCAACGCTGGCAGCGTTGAGGTCAGGAGTTCGATCCTCCTTGCCTCCACCACCTGTAACACGGTTCAAGTCCCCTTCGTCTAGAGGCCTAGGACACCTGGTTTTCATCCAGGCAACAGGGGTTCGAAACCCCTAGGGGACGCCAAAACAAAAGCCCTCGCGCACGGACTGCGCGGGGGTTTTTTATTTTGGGCCGTATCATTGCAGCAAATGCGTCTGCCCCTGTTCATACTCGTTGGCCGGCAGCATCGCGCTGGGGCCGGTTAGGTTTTCGCGCGTCATCAGTTTGGCGATGAGCGCTTCGTCCAATAGTCCTTCCCGCTGAATCAATTCCACCACGCCTTTGCCGCTATGCAGCGCCTCGCGCGCGATGCGGGTGGCGTTTTCGTAGCCGGTGTAGGGGCTGAACACGGTAATCACGCCGATGCTGTTTTGTACGTAGGCTTCGCAAACGGCGCGGTTGGCGCTGATGCCTTCGATACAGCGTTCGCGCAGCATGTCGGTGGCGGCGGTGAGCATGTTCAGCGAGCCGAGCAGGTTGTAAAGAATCACTGGTTCAAAAGGATTGAGCTGTAATTGCCCGCCTTCGGCGGCAAGCGTCAGCGCCAGGTCGTTGCCGATCACTTGAAAGGCCACCTGATTCACCGCCTCGGGAATCACCGGGTTCACCTTGCCCGGCATGATGGAGGAGCCAGGCTGCACTGGCGGCAGGTTGATTTCGTTGAAGCCGGCGCGCGGGCCGCTGGAGAGCAGACGCAGGTCGTTGGCGATTTTGGACAGTTTGGTAGCGAATCGCTTGAGCATACTGGAAAACAGCACGAAATCGCCGGTGTCGGGCGTAGCTTCCACCAGGTTCAGCGCCAGTTTGAAATCAAAGCCGCTGTCGCGCGCCAGATGTGTCACCGCGCGCCGCGCGTAGTCGGGATGCGTGTTGATGCCGGTGCCGATCGCGGTGCCGCCCAGGTTCACTTCGGTGAAATGCGCCGCCAGTTCCATCAAGCGCGTGAGATCTTCATCCAGCGTGATGGCCCAGCCGCCGAATTCTTGACCGAGCGTCATCGGAACCGCGTCCTGCATTTCGGTGCGCCCCATTTTGAGAATATCCTTGAATTCGAGCGCTTTATCTTCCAATGCCTGCCGCAAATGGGTGATGGCGAGCACCAGCGGATCGTCGCCAAGCAAGAGCGCCAGCCGCGCCGCGGTGGGGTAGACGTCGTTGGTGGACTGCGACATGTTGACGTCGTTGTTGGGGTGCAGGTGCTGGTAATCGCCCTTGGCGTGGCCGAGCAGTTCGAGCGCGCGGTTGGCGATGACTTCGTTGGCGTTCATGTTGGTGGAGGTGCCGGCGCCGCCCTGGATCAGATCCACGGGAAATTGATCGTGCAATTTGCCAGCGATAATTTCCTGGCAAGCCGCGCAAATTGCCTGCATTTTATGTTGTTCCAAAAGTCCAATTTCGGCGTTGGCTTTGGCGCAAGCCTGCTTGACGTAAGCGAGCGCGATCACCAGTTGCGGATGATGGCTGATGGGCACGCCGGTAATGCGGAAATTGCGCAGCGCGCGCAAGGTCTGGATGCCGTAATAAGCGTCGGCGGGAACTTGTTCCTCGCCCAATAAATCGTGTTCAGCGCGGTATTGCGGGGTATTCATGCGAATTCCTTGAGGGTTATTTACTTACCAGTCTACAGCCGCAAGCCGCGCTCTGCGGCGAAGGCGTCGTAGTCTCTATCGTTGTGTAAGAGCAGGTAGTCATGCTCGATGCAGAAAGCGGCGATCAGCAAGTCGTCGTGGGTTCATCCTGAGCGGGCTGCGTCCAGTCGATGGATTCGTCGCCCTCCCACTTGAGGCGGCCTTTCCACTTGAGGATTTCGCGGTACGCCGCCTGCCGCGCCAGCAAGCGCAAGCCGGCTTCCACGGCTGCCTTTTTGGTGGCATACGGCCCGGTCTGCATGGCGTCGGCCAGCAGCTTGTCGTCGATGTCGATATTGGTGCGCATGATGTGTACCAGATTGGCGATGTTGGTGCATTGTGCGCGGCGAGACACGGCAATGGCAATACGTCATTGCACGGTGGCAGTTGCCGTAAAGGTGTAACCGACGCCATAAACCACCTTGATCGGCGCGGGCAAATTCGCGTGCCGCTCGATCTTGCGGCGCAGCCGGCTGACGATGGCGTCCAGGTGCCGGTCATCGAAATAAGTCTTGGGCCGCGCCATTGTGGCGACCAGTTCATTACGTTCACGCACTTCGCCGCCGCGCTTGCACAGCGCGTGCATGAAGGCGAACTCCGTCGCGGTCAGTTTGATTGTTTGCTGATTCGGCGCCGTCAGCACCCAGCTTGCGCTGTTGAGCAGCCATTGTTCGGCGATGTCGTGCGCGGCGTCCGGCAGGCGGTTGGCGCGGCGCAAGAGGCTGCGGATCGCGGCTTCGATTTCGCGCAAAGTGCTGTGTTTGACCAGATAAATATCGGCGCCGCTATTGAAGCCGCGGACGCGGTCATCGCTGTCGCCGAGCGCGGTCAGCATGATGATGCCGCAGGAATGCGCGCGCCGCAGTTCAGTGGCCAGCTCGAAGCCGTTGCCGTCCGGCAATCCAACATCAAGCACCACCAGCGCGGGTTCCGCGCCGCTGGCGAAGGCGTCGCGCATTTCCCGCGCGGTGGCCGCGCCGCTGGCGTTAAAACCGCTCAGGTTGAGAAAGTCGATCAAGTCCTTGCGTAAACGCGGTTCGTCTTCAACGATCAGAATCGGCGTCGTCATGCCATCATCTCTTCCGTGGGTGGGTTAGTGGTCGCTGCCTGATTTGGCAAGGGCAGGCGCATCAGGGCGAGCGTACCTTGCTGCCCGTTGGGTTTGAGTTGCAGCGTGCCGTCGTGATAGGCCAACAGCCGGCGCGCTGAATAAAGCCCGAGCCCCGTGCCAAGGGTTTCCTTGGCATTGGACGCGCGAAAAAAACGCCGGCCAATTTTGTCGCGTTCCTGTTCTGGAATTCCCCGGCCACGGTCGCGCACTTCGAGCACGGCTGCCGCCTGTTCGCGCCGCGCTACGATATGGACCATTTGGTCATTCAGCGAATATTTGAGCGCGTTATCGATCAGGTTGATAAGCACCGTCTCCAACATATCCGGGTCGCCGTCAAAGGCGGCGTCCTGGCCATCCAGGGTGAAATGCAGGCGTTCGCCGCGCCCGGTCATTTCGAAATGCAGCCGCACGTCGGTCAGCAAGTCGCTTAAGCGCAGGCGTTCGGGGTGATAAGCCTGCCCTTGGTCATCGGTCATAAAGCGGTCGATAAGCGAAAACATCCGATTGAGCGCCTCGCCGATGCCGGTGAGCCGTTCGCGCGTGGCTTCGGGCGCTTTGCCGTCGGCCAGGGCTATCATGTCCGCCGCGTTGCGGATCACCGCCAGCGGGGTGCGGAATTCGTGGCTGACCACGCGCATGAAATCCACCTGCTCCTCACGCAAGGCGCGTTCGGTGGTAAGGCTGGCGCTGAGCTTTTCTTCCAGTTTTCGCCTGGTGTCTATTTCTTGTAACAATGATTCATTCTTGCCGCGCAAATCGGCGGAAAGCCGCCAGCTCACCATGAACAGCAGGCAAGCAAGAAACGCGATCAAAAATAAAGTGGCCTGCATCAAATACCAGGCATTGCGATTGGACAGCAGCGTGGCGCCCTGAAGCTCGGGCGGCAAGCGGAATTCAATGAGGCTCTGCACGATGCTGGCCACCATGTATTCGAACAATAAGCCAATGGTGATCCAGCGCAATAGCGGCGGCTGCGTGCGGTCGCGTAACAGGGCCAGGCTCATCACCGACATCATGACCAGCGTAAAAATCGTTGAAATATGAATACGAATCGCGACGTTATCCGGGTAATAAATAAGCACGGCGCAAAACGCCACCGCCACGAAAGCCACCATCGACCCGCCAATCCAACTGTAGCGCGGCTGCCCCAAAAAACGCGCCATCCCTTCGGCGAGTAGCACCAGGCCAAGTTTGATCAGCACGTTGTTGGCCACGATTGACCACATCGCCGGTTGCTCGGTGCGAATCAAAAACGCCAGCACGCCCAGCGCGACGGACGCAACCCCGGCGCAAATAAATTTCAACTCATAAAGATGCCGCCATGCGCGCCACACGCACAGCCACAACACCGCCTGAAACGCCGCCGTCGAGACGGTCACGACCAGTACCGTTTTAAGATCAAGCTCTAACATTTTGCAACGCTCGCTTTGCGTGATTCCTGCAACGCATCCGGTTTTTGTACTCATTTATCAAGTATTTCGAGGACACGCAAGCAAAGGCGTGCGCTGGTAAGAATTGGTCAGAATTGATTGGAATTGGTAGGTCGCGGCGGCCTTGCCATTACGCAATCATGCCGCAATGTGGCAAAGGAGCTGTAACCATGAATCACGTCTACAAAACTCTCTTTAATCGCGCCTTGGGAGTTTGGCAAAGCGTCTCGGAATTGGCGAAATCGCGTGGCAAATCCGGCGGCGGCAGCCGAGTCTTGCCGCGCAAGGCGGCGCTGGCCACTTTGGTGACCGCGTTGACGCTGGCAACGCCCGCCTGGGCGCAGTCGGTCACCACCGGCGGCCAGGTGATCGATAACGGCAATCCGGTCGGGGGGGAGGTCAATCAGCCTCATCCGTGGATCACGGGGTCGCTGCTCATCGGCCGGGACGCCGACGGCACGCTGGATATTCAAAATGGCGGCAGGGTGGAAAGCAGCGTGGCCTCCGCCATTGGCGTGAACAGCACCGGCAACGGTTCGGTCATTGTCGATGGCAATAATTCGGCCTGGGTTATTGGCAACGGTGGCCTGACTGTCGGCGATCAGGGCTCTGGCAAATTGGTGATCACCGGCGGCGGTAGTGTTCAGGACCACGGCAATCAAAGCGTATTGGGTGATAGCACCGATTCCAATGGCTTTGTCCTGGTCGATGGAGCAGGCTCGACACTGACCCTTGATGGTCTTGTTACCGTCGGCAGGTTCGGTACCGGCACACTGACGATCACCGACGGCGGCAATGTTTCCAATATCACCGCCGTTATCGGCGACGTCCAAAATTCCGATGGCACGGTGACGGTCGACGGAGAAAACTCGACATGGACGAACGGAGGCTACCTCTATGTCGGCGCCTCCGGCACGGGCACGCTGAACATCTCCGCTGGCGGCACTGTTTCCAATCTCAACACCGTTATCGGCGACGCCAAAAATTCCGATGGCACGGCGACGGTCGACGGAGAAAACTCGACATGGACGATCGTAGGCGGCCTCTATGTCGGCGCCTCCGGCACGGGCACGCTGAACATCTCCGCTGGCGGCAGCGTGTCCAGTGATTGGAGCTACATCGGATACGATGCCGATTCCGATGGCACAGTCACGGTCGATGGCGAAAATTCGGCCTGGACGGCGGGCGGTCAACTTGTCGTCGCTGGTGGCGGCAGCGGCTCCCTGTTCATCACGAATGGCGGCAGGGTTGAAAGTGGCGACGGAACTCAAATCGGCATCGGCGCGGATTCGCAAGGCATAGCCGGAGTCGCCGGCGCAAATTCGGCCTGGACGATGGGTGACAACCTCACGGTCGCCAATGACGGCGACGGTGCCTTGCTCATCCAGAATGGCGGCGCGGTTTCCAATACCGGCACGGCCACTATCGGCCGTAACGCCGGTTCCGTTGGCGTGGCCGGGGTCGATGGTTTGGGCGCGACCTGGATGGCGGGCGACCGGCTTGAGATCGGCGCGAACGGAAGCGGCAGGCTGGACATCACGAATAACGGTCTGGTCCGCACCGGCGCCGTGGAGATCGGCATACAGGGCGGCGGCGAGGGCACGCTGAACCTGAACAGATCAGGCGCGCTGAACAGCTCAGGCGTGCTGGAAACAAGCGGCATCGCCAAGGGCAGCGGTCAGGCGAGCCTGAACTTCAACGGCGGCATTCTGCGCGCTACGGAGGACAACGCCGGTTTCATCTCCGGTTTCGCCGCGGGCGATGTGACGTTGGGCGCGGGCGGCGCCACCATCGACAGCAATGGCTTCGATATCGGCGCCTCCGCCGTGATTGGCGGCGCGGATGGCGTGAACACTGGCCTGACCAAATTGGGCGCGGGCAGGCTGACGCTCTCCGGGAACAATACCTACCGGGGAGGCACGGCGATCAACGCCGGCACGCTGTCGGTGTCCGCCGCCAACAACCTCGGCGACACGGCGGGACGCCTCCTCTCCTTCAATGGCGGCACACTGCAAAGCACGGCCAGCTTCACGGCGGACTGGTTCATCATCCTGAATGCGAACGGCGGCACGTTCGAGGCTGCGGCCGGCACCGAGTTGAGGCTGATCGGGGCAATCACCGGCATCAGTTCCGTCGCCGGCAACAACAGCCTCACCAAGACCGACGCGGGCACGCTGACGCTTGCAGCGATGAACAGCTATAGCGGTCCGACCACGATCAATGCCGGTACGCTGGCGATCACCGCGACGGGCGGGATCACCTCCGATGTCACCAACCATGCGGCCTTCATCAATGAAGGCGCGATCAATGGCGCGCTGATGCAACTGGCCGGCACGGCCACCAACAACGGCGCGATTTCGGGCGCGGTCACGATCAACGGCGGCACATTGGCGGGCGGCGGCTCGACCGGCGATCTGACGATCGGCAACGCC
>JAITMI010000184.1 GCA_031277435.1 Pseudomonadales bacterium | reverse complement strand
AGCTTCAAAGAAGCCAGCGGCAGGAACAAGCTCAAGGGAGAGTCCGCCAGGGAAACAAAACCATGATGCCGGTAAAACGCCGCGGCTTGCTGGTCTTTGGCGTCTACGATCAGCACGGCGGCGGGAATTTCGGCCTTGGCCGCGCGGTGTAGAGCGTTGACCAGCAACGCGCCGCCCAAGCCTTGCCCCTTGAACGCGGCATCGACCGCCAGGCGTCCCATGCGAATGGCCGGTATGGAACTGTAACGTGGCAGCTTACGGCGCAATTCATCGCTCAGACCGTTCAGCGGCACACTGGCGGATGCCAGCGTGTAGTAAGCGGCAATGCGCTGTTCGCCGGTGAGCGCGACAAAACAGGCCGCGACGCGGCGGCGGATATCTTGCGTTACCTGTTCACGCAGGTAGCGATCCAAGGCTTCGACTCCACAGTTGAACCGGCTGCGCTCATGCGCGGCATCCAATGCCGTAATCAGAAATGGCGCGTGTGTCATTCGCGCAGCATGGCGTCGTGGCGAGCCATGGCGCGCTTGAGCGCGGGCGTTGGTTCGGGCGGTGACAATAGCGCCTCGGCAAAATGTTGCTGATCGGCCAGCGATAAACGTATGAGTTCGGCTTGTTCGATGGCGCGCTGCGCCGCATCTTGCACCGCGCTGATAACGAAGTCGGTCATTGTGCGCCCCTGAATTTCAGCGGCGCGTTTGAGCATCACATGCAGCTCGGTATCGATTCTTGCTTCAAGACGGGCGCTTGGCATGGCGGGGCTCCTGACCATTGCGGAATGTGAAAAATTGTACGGCAATCTGCCGGTTGAATCCATCTTGATAAGAAATGCCCGTCCAAGAACATTGGTGAAAATGCAAATCTCATGCGGCAGAGGCGCAAGAGCGCGGCGTCACCAGCGCCATGCAGAGAATATCCTCCGCCTGCCCATCAAGAATGCGTGCCTGCCGTTTACACCCTTCGTGTTTGAAGCCGAAGCGTTCATAGAGATGAATCGCGGGCTGGTTGGAGGCATAGACCTCCAATTCAATCCGGCTCAGTCCGCTCGCGTGAGCCGCGTCGAGAGTTTCGCGTAGCAGCCGCGTCCCCAAGCCGCGACCGCGAAACTCGGGTAGCAGTCCCATGCCAAGTTCTCCGCAATGCCGGAAGCCGTCTCGCTGGCGTGGAATGATGACATCACACCAGCCGATGATGGCATCTTGCTTTATGGCAACGAAAAAGAGCGGCATTCTTGCGGCAACGACCTTACGAACTGCCTCAAGCTCTGGCGCTTCGAGCAGCCCGAGCCATTTCCGCTCGCGCGCGACGGTATCGAGACAGTGCTGAAAGCCCAGGATATCCGCATCGTCCAGCGTACTGCGCCGGATCACAATTTCTTTGAAATCATCTGGTTGCATTTATAATCTCTCTGGCTTTTTAAGATGAGGCTGCGTTTTGCGCGAGTCTACAGGAAAAAGAGGCGGGGCCGTAGGGCGGGTCTTGACCCGCCAAAACCAGCGCCATGCAGAGATTATCCTCAACCTGCCCATCGAGGATGCGCGCCTGCCGCCTGCGTCCTTCATGCGCGAAGCCCAAGCGCTCGTAGAGACGAATCGCGGCGTGGTTGGAGGCGTAGACTTCCAGCTCGATCCGGCTCAGCCCGTTCGCATGAGCGGCATCAATGGTTGCGCGTAGCAGCCGTTCCCCCAAGCCGCGACGGCGAAACTCGGGCAATAGGCCCATGCCAAGTACGCCACAATGGCAAAAGCCATCACGCTTCCGCGGAATACTGATGTCGCACCAACCGACAACGGTTCCTTGCGTTATGGCGACGAACTGCACGGATAGTTTCGGGATAAAGGTGCGAACTTCCTCAAGATTGGGCGCTTCGAGCAAGGTAAGCCACTTGCGCTCGCGTGCGACCGTGTCGAGGCAGCGCTGGAAACTTTCGCTATCTTCCAGTGTGCTGCGCCGGATTATAATTTCTTTGAAGTCATGTGCTTGCATTTATAAGCTCTCTAGCTTTTTAAGATGAGGCTGCGTTTTGCGCGAGTCTACAGGAAAAAGAGGTGGGGCCGTAGGGCGGGTCTTGACCCGCCAAACCCAAGGAGGCGGGAATATGGCGGGTCAAGACCCGCCCTACATTGTTACCCAGATCAATCACAGGGCGGCGGCTCAAGAATGTATATCACTTCTATTTGATAATAATTATTATTTGTAATAACTTTCGCATCTCATTCTTATTCGTGGTGCGATCTCATGTTTCGTAAAATCTTGTTCTGGAGCCATCTATGCTCTGGTATCGCGGTGGGCATCGTGGTGTTCACCATGTCGTTTACCGGGGTGCTGCTGACGTATCAGCGGCAGATCGAGCAGTGGGCGGCGCAGCGGGATTATGTGCCGGCAGGGGAGCAGGGCGCGCGTTTGCCGCTGGAGGAGTTGATCCGGATTCAGCGTAGTGAGTATCCGGATTCGCCGGCGGCGTCGTTGACCATCAGCAATGATCCGGGCGCGCCGGTGGAGTTTAGGGCGGGGCGTCAGGGTGGGGTGAGTTTGAATCCTTATACCGGCGCGCGGATGGAGCTGGGGTCGCCGGGGCTCAGCGGCTTTTTCAGCGCCGTGACGGGCTTTCATCGCTGGTTCAATATCAGTGGGGAAAACCGTGCGCTGGCGCGGCAGATTACTGGCGTGAGCAACGTGGCGTTTTTGTTTTTGCTGCTCAGCGGCATGTATTTGTGGCTGCCGAAGCTGTGGCGGTGGGCGCAGTTCAAGGCGCGTCTTTTGCTGCGCGGTTCTTATCCCGATGGCAAGGCGCGGGATTTTCACTGGCATCATATTTTTGGCATTTGGTCGGCCTTGCCGCTTCTGGCCGTGGTGTATACGGGGGCGGTGATTTCCTATCCCTGGGCGGCCAATTTCATGTATCGCGTGTTTGGAGCGGAAATGGCGCCAGTGGCGGCGCTGGCGGCGGATGTTGCGGCTACGAATACGGCGCCAGCGGCGGCGGGCTTGCCGCTCGATGCGCTGGTGCAAAAAGCCTTGGCGCATAGCGGCGAGGGCTGGAAGCGCGTCAACCTGAGCTTGCCGCGCGCTGAGGATGATGCGGTGCG
>JAITMI010000173.1 GCA_031277435.1 Pseudomonadales bacterium | reverse complement strand
GAGGGACTGGAATTTAGCTTTGCGGTCAAAAATAGCGATGCGCGCCTCAGCGTTTACACCACGCGCCCCGATACCATCATGGGCGTGACGTACTGTGCCATCGCCGCGCAGCATCCCTTGGCGCTCGAAGCGGCGCAAAGCAATCCGGCGCTGGCGGCCTTCATCAAAAAACAGGATAACGTCAAAGTCGCCGAAGCCGAACTCGCCACGCTGGAAAAAGAAGGCATGGATTCTGGCATCCGCGTCATCCACCCCTTGAGCGGCGAGGAAGTGCCGGTGTGGGTCGCCAATTTTGTACTGATGAGTTACGGTTCCGGCGCGGTGATGTCGGTGCCGGCGCACGATCAGCGTGATTTTGAATTTGCGTGCAAATATGGCCTGCCGATCCGTCAGGTGATCGCGCCAGCTGACGGTTCCGCTTGCGACATCAGCCAGGCGGCTTACGTTGAAAAAGGCCTGCTGATCAATTCCGGCGCTTATGATGGGCTCGATTTCGCTGGCGCCTTCGCCGCGCTGCAACGCGAATTCGAGAAGCGCGGCATTGGTTCCAAGCAAGTGAATTACCGCTTGCGTGATTGGGGTGTGAGCCGCCAGCGTTACTGGGGCGCGCCGATTCCGATCATCAATTGCCCCGCCTGCGGCGCGGTGGCGGTACCGGAAAAAGACCTGCCGGTGCGTTTGCCCACTGACATCGACTTCGACGGCAGCGGTTCGCCGCTCAAGAAAATGCGTAATTTCATTGATTGCCGCTGCCCCCAATGCGGCGGCGCCGCGGAGCGTGAGACCGATACTTTCGACACCTTTATGGAATCCTCCTGGTATTACGCCCGCTTCGCCTGC
Source organism: Pseudomonadales bacterium (assembly GCA_031277435.1). GTDB lineage: Bacteria > Pseudomonadota > Gammaproteobacteria > Pseudomonadales > Pseudohongiellaceae > CAILUG01. The sequence goes on along the minus strand of JAITMI010000173.1, from coordinate 3,107 downwards.
GCGCGCTACGCCGAGGGCATGTTGAATAGAGAAGAAGTCGATTATTGGCTCGACGTGGATCAATATATCGGCGGCATTGAGCACGCGATTTTGCATCTTTTATACGCGCGTTTTTTCCACAAATTGTTGCGTGATGAAGGCTTGGTCAAGAGCGATGAGCCGTTCCGCCGCCTGCTCACCCAAGGCATGGTGGTGGCCGATACTTTTTACCGCGACGCCGCTGACGGCGGTAAGGACTGGATCAATTTCAGCGAGCTCGACATTCTGCGCGACGACAGGGGCCGTATGCTGTCCGCCACCTTGAAGGCGGACGGCAAACCCGTGACCTTGGGTGGCGTGGAAAAAATGTCGAAATCGAAAAATAACGGCGTCGATCCGCAAGAAATGATCGCGCGTTTTGGCGCTGATACCGTGCGTCTGTACATGATGTTCACCTCGCCGCCCGACCAAAGCCTGGAGTGGTCCGACAGCGGTGTGGAAGGAGCGTTCCGTTTTCTCAAGCGCTTGTGGAAATTGATTGGCGGCTTCAAGAGCGGCGCCGCGACACTGGAGCTGGCCAACTTGAACGAAGCGCAAAAAACGCTGCGTTTCAAGACTCATGCCACGATCCAGAAAGTCACCAGCGACTACGATCAGCGCCAGGTGTTCAATACCGCGATTGCCGCGACGATGGAACTGTACAACGAGCTTAGCAAGTTCATGCAAGCGCAGGATTGCCAGGATGGCGGCCAGAATCAGGCGGTGGCGCAAGAAGCGATGGAGGCGATGGTGCTCCTGCTCGGCCCCATCGTGCCTCATGCCTGCCATGTGCTATGGCAACATCTGGGCCACCACGACGAACCGCTGATCGACGCCGCCTGGCCCGAGGTCGATACGAACGCTTTGGTACAAAACACCGTGAGCGTGGCGGTGCAGGTAAACGGCAAGCTGCGCGCGGTGCTACAGCTTGCCGCCGATGCCGATAAAGCTGCCCTGCAAGCGGCGGCGCAAGCTGACGTGACGGTACAAAAATTTCTCGACGGTCTGACGGTACGCAAAGTGATCGTGGTGCCAGGCAAGCTGGTCAATTTCGTCGCTAATTGAGTTGGAATTTCATGCCGCGTTTAGTGCTCATTGTTTTCGTCCTTTTGCTTGGCGGCTGCGGCTTTACTTTGCGCGGCGCGGCGGATTTGCCGCCGCAATTGCGCACGCTGTATCTCGAAAGCAGCGACATGGACAGTGAACTCTTGCGCGAACTGCGCCGCGCCTTGCAAGGCAATGGCGTGGCCGTGAGCGCGGACGCGGGCGAAGTTTATAGCCTAGGCATCGGCGCCGAGGAACGCAGCGAGCGGGTGGTGAGCGTCAACGTCAACGCCCGCGCTGGCGAATACGAGCTCACGCTTGAGGTGCCCTGGCAATTGCGCCAGGGCGCTACCGTGGTGGCGGGGCCGGAGCGGCTGTCAAGCTCGCGCTCCTACCTCGCCGATCCGGAAAACGCCGTGGCCAAGAGCCAGGAAGCGGAGCAGATTTTGCGCGAAATGCGCCAGGATTTGAGCCGGCAATTGCTGCGGCGTTTGCAGGCGTTGACGCTGTGAGAGGCGATGCACCATGACCCTGCCCTTTCCGCCACTCGTCATCTCAGTCGCGCTATTGGTGTGCAGCAACGTCTTTATGACCTTCGCCTGGTACGCGCACCTGAAGGAGTTGAACCACAAACCCTGGTTCGTCGCCGCGCTGGTGAGCTGGGGCATTGCCTTATTTGAATATTTGTTACAAGTGCCGGCCAATCGCATCGGCTATGGCGTGCTCAGCATTGGCCAGCTCAAGATCATGCAGGAAGTCATCACACTGACGGTGTTCGTGCCCTTCGCGCTGTTCTATCTCAAGGAACCGCTCAAGCTGGATTATTTATGGGCGGGTTTGTGCCTGCTCGGCGCGGTGTATTTCGTGTTTCGCGGGCGGATGGGGTGAGCCAGAAACGGGGGCGGCCTCATGCCACCCCCGTGAGCCTTGCGCTTAGTTGGCGTATTCAATCAACAGGAACTGGCTGCCTTCCTTGCCACGGAAGGTCATGTCGCATTGGCCCCAGGATGCGGGAATGCTCCATTCGCTGTCATTTTGGAACGGCAAGCGGCGTGTGCCGCTATCGCCACAGCTTATGTCGATGGTTTGCACGTTGACGGCTTTGGTCTCTTTGTCGTCGATGCTGCCGTTGTTGTCGGCATCCAGCGCCATCACGCCGTAGGAGCGGCGCGGGGACATGGTGTAAGTCCAGGCGCCGTTATCGACCAGATTCACCGCGATGCCGATTGGATCAGCGGCGGCCAGACGCGCTTGCAATTGATCGATCTGCGGCTGGATCGTGTCGACCACTTCGGCATTGCCGGCCGCCGCCGCGGCTTCCTTCAAGCGATCAAACACTTGCAGCGTTTCGCCGTTTTGATTCGTCAAAATCGCCAGCACCAGGTGGCGGCGCAAGGCATCCATGTACATTTCAGGCGGCAGAAAACTATCGGGGAAAATGGCTTCCGCGGGAGCATCAGCGGCCTTTACCGCCGGGCTGCGCGCCGTAGCGATGCGGCTCGCGGCCAAGGCTTCTGGATTGCGGTTGGCGTTGGAATAGACCCCCGCCAATTGATCCTTCAACAAGGCCATTTCAAACAAGGTGCGCGAATTACGGCTCAACAGAGTATCGACCTGGCGCTCAGCGCCGCGGTAATCCGCGCCTTGTACTTGCTCAGCGAGTTTCCCCAAGCCTTCCCCTAATGCGGCGGTAGTGCTGGGCGGATTGGAGCCGCGCAAGAGCACTTGCAAAGGCAGATTGTCATAACGCACCGGATTGCCGCCCTGGGTGGCGGGGCTGAAGGTAATATCTTCCACCGCGTTTTCTACCAGGCGATTGATGGCGGTATCGGTAAAACTGCCATCAAGCACATCCACGTTGCGCACTTTGCCATTGGGGTTGACGCTCACATTCACGTTCACCAGCGCTTCGCGCGTGATCGGTGGCCGCTGATTCGCGGGCACTACCAAGAGATAACGATTCGACGGATTGAGCGCGCTGGTTTCGGCCTTGGTAAGCCCTTCGCCCAGTGTTTGCACGGTCGGGGCGCTGACGGTTTGGGCCA
>JAITMI010000156.1 GCA_031277435.1 Pseudomonadales bacterium | reverse complement strand
GTGGATTTCCGCGCGATTGGAACCGCTGAAGATCCTTGCGCGCGTATGATGGCCGCGCTGCTGTCGAGTTCCATTGGTGATCTGGCGGAAGAACTGGCGCTTAGCAGTAACGAACGCTGGCTCGAAACGGCGAGCGCGGCGCTGCAAAACAATCATTCCACTTTCACCATGCTGCCCTTGAACGAGATTACCGGCGATGCCTCGCTGGTGGCCGAGTTGGCGGCCAGGGGTTACACCGTGCATGATCCCGCTGAGCTTGACCCCCAAAAGTGAACTTTTCGTGAAATCCAGACTACCGCCAGGGTAAAAGACTCTTATCCCATAACGCGGTAACATCCGCCGGGCATCCAGGCGGATGCGGGATCATGGCGCGCCATGCGCGGTCCATTATAGGGATAGCATCATGGAAAACATGCAAGAAATTGGATTTCGCTGGGATTCGACTTCCCCCTCAGCTTTCTTTGACAAAATTTTCAGTCCTGCGCTCCTAAACTCTCGCGCCATCGTCCTACCACGCGAGTCGCAAGGCATGAGACATACAAGAAAAATCCCGCAAGCGATAGCTCTGCTCTTGAGTGGCGCTTTATGGGCGCAAGCGGCGCTGGCGCAGTTGGATCATGCGCCCTTGACTGAAGTAGAAGGGCTTGATTTCGCCACCATGCTGGACGCGGCCCTGCAACAGGCGCCACAGGCGCTGGAAACGCCGGTGCGCGCACAGCAGGCCAGCGATTACGCCGCCGCTGGCGGCAGGTTTTTGGCCGCTCGTCCCAGTTTGAGCTATAGCATCGTCGATGACCGCTGGCGCGATAACCTGGGGCTCCGGCAGCAGGATTTCAGCGTGAATCTGCCGCTCTGGCGGCTGGGTGAGCGGCGCGACGCGCAAGCCTTGGGCGCGCACTACGAAGAACAAGTAGCGCAGTGGTCCACCTATTTGAACTGGAGTCTCGCGGGCTTTTTGCGCACCGCGCTGAATGATCTCGAAAGCGCCGAAGCGCAACTGGCCTTGGAGCGGCAGGCCGCCGCCAACGCCGAGGAATTGGACCGCGTTACCCAGCGCTTGTTCGAGGCGGGCAGTCTGGCGCAGCTCGATACCTTGCAAACACGCAATCTGCTCTTGGCGCAGCAACAGAAAGTGCTCGACGCTGAAGCCTTCATGGTAGATTCAGAACGTACTTTCCAGATTTTAACCGGCCTCGACCGCCGCCCCGCCTCGCTGCCGCCGGAAGAACGCAGCCCTGAGGAAGACCCGCCAGATACGCATCCCTTATTGCGCTACATGACTTCCGAAGTCACGCTGGCGCGCGACAAGGTGCAGCAAGCCTTGCAGGTCAACAAAGGCAATCCACAGCTCAGCATCGGCACGCACAGCGAGCGCGGCGACCGTTTGCAGAACAGCAACGACAGCGTGATGTTGTCGATCAGCGTGCCGATCGGCGGCGGCAATATAGTCAACAGCGCCACCAGCAATGCCCGCCGCGATCAGGTAAACGCGGAAGTGGCGCTGCGCCAGAATCGCATCGAATTGCAGCGTTTACTGCATGAAGCCGAACATTCTCTTTACACCGTCGAACAGCAACTGCCCTTGGCCGAGGAACAAGCCACGCTGGCGGAACAGCGTTACACGATGGCGCAAAACGCGTTCGCGCTGGGCGAACTGACCGCGACGCAGGTAGTGAGCGCGGTACAGGATTTGACCACCGCGCGCCAAATGCTCACGACCCTGCGCTTGCAGCGGCAGCGGTTCATCAGCGATTACAACCATTTGATCGGAGATCCTTGGATCGAGGAGTTGCCATGAAAAGCCGGACTTTCCCCTTGTCGTTGCTGTTGTGTGGTCTCTTGTGTCAGAGCGCTTGGGCCGCTCAGGTACTGAGCAATCCGGATCAGGCCACGGTGAACCGTCTGGGCCTGGTGTTCGAGCGCGTGCAGCCAGTGGCCGCCACCAATGGCACCACGGTATCGGCGCGCGTGATGAGCTCGCCCTTGCAGCCGGATGCGGTAGTAACGCGCTTTTCCGGCGTGGTGGAAGAATGGCGCGTAGCGCCGGGGGAGCAAGTCGAAGCGGGCGCGATTTTGGGCCTCTTGCGCAGTTCCGAAGTCTTGAGCCTGCAACAGCAATGGTTGCAAGCGAACGCCGCTTTGCAACAAGCCAGCGCCGCTAGAACGCGCGATCAACAACTCTTGAACGATGGCGTGATCGCCGCGCAGCGTATGCAGCAGACCGAACGCGACTATCAAGCCGCGCGCGCCGCCGCCGATGCCTTGAGCGAACAAATGACGCTGGCCGGCATCGACGCGCAAATGCGCGCGAGCTTCACCTCCAGTTCGCCGGAACTTGGGCTGTATATTTTGCGCGCGCCGGTGGCGGGCGTGGTGGGCCGGGTGCAGGCCATCGTGGGTGAAGCGGTGAACACGGCGCAGCGGGTGGTGGAGTTGAGCGCGGCGCGCTTGTGGATCGAAGCCGACTTGCCGGCCATGCTGGCGACGGCCTTGGAAGAAGATCAAAGCCTGAGCGTGGCTGGCATCGATACGCCGCTCATACTGCGGCAGCTTGATCATCAGCTTGATCCGCGCACGCAAACGCTGAGAATCCGCGCCGAATTTGCCGGCGAAGCCGCGCTGCGCCCCGGCCAGATCGTGCCCTTGCTGCTGAGGCCCAATGGCGGCGGCTGGCGCATTCCCGCCGACGCGGTGGTACACAACGGCGGCAGCACCGAAGTATTCGTGCGCGGCGCCAACGGCATCGAAAGCCGCACGCTGAATCTGTTACCGCTCGGCGCCGATTATCTGGCGCGCGAGGGCGTCAACGGTGACGAACAAGTAATCGTGCGCGGCGCGGCGCTGCTCAAGGGCATGACCTTGGGCCTGGGAGGCGAATGATGCTTGGACCATTCATTCAATTTGCGCTCAGTCAACGCTTGCTGAGCGCGCTGATGATCCTGATGCTGCTCGGCATCGGCAGCGTGGCGATGCTGAATCTGCCGATCGACGCTTATCCTGATATTTCACCCACGCAGGTCAAGCTCATCATCAAATCGCCGGGCATGACGCCGGAGGAAGTGGAAACGCTCATCACCAACCCGGTGGAAGTGGAACTGCTCGGCATTCCTGACCAAACGATCCTGCGCTCGATTTCCAAGTACGCGCTCAGTTCCATCACGCTCGATTTTGAGGAAGGCACCGATATTTATTGGGCGCGGCAGCAAGTGACCGAACGTCTCAATAATATCTGGGGCGACTTGCCCGGCACCATCAGCGGCGGTCTGGCGCCCTTGAGCACGCCGCTCAGCGACATGTTCATGTTCACCATCGATAACCCGTCCATGTCGCTGGAAGAACGGCGATTTTTGTTGGACTGGACCATCCGCCCCGCGCTGCGCACCGTGCCGGGCGTGGCCGACGTCAACTCGCTCGGCGGTTTCGTGCGCACCTTTGAAGTGAAACCGCAGCGTGAACGCATGACCTTGCTCGGCTTCACCCACGACGATTTGGTGCAAGCCTTGGAGCTGAATAATCGCAACGACGGCGCTGGCCGTCTCGACCAGGGCGAGGAAGCGATTCTGGTGCGGGTGACTGGCGCGGTGCTGAACGTCGAGGACCTTGGCCGCATTCAAGTGCGCAATGGCGCTGGGGTACTGTTGCCTTTGTCAGAACTCGCCGAAGTGCGGCTCGGCGAATTGGAACGCTATGGCGCCGTTACCGCCGACGGCAAGGAAGAAGTAGTGGAAGGGCTGGTGATTGGCCTGCGCGGCATCAACGCCAACGACGTGATAAAAGACGTGCGCGCCAAGCTGGATGAATTGCAGCCAACCTTGCCCGACGGCACCACGATCAATGTGTTCTATGATCGCAGCGATCTCGTAAACGGCGCGGTGAAGACGGTGGCGCGCGCCCTGATTGAAGCGGTGATATTAGTAGTGGCCTTGCTCATCCTGTTTTTGGGCAACGTGCGCGCCGCGCTCACCGTGGCGGTGGTGCTGCCTTTGTCGGCGCTCTTCACCTTCGTGCTGATGATCGTGTTTGGCATGAGCGCCAACTTGATGAGCCTCGGCGGCCTGGTGATCGCCATCGGTATGCTGGTGGATTCCTCGATCGTAATCGTGGAAAACGTGGTGTCCACGATGGCGCACGCGCAAGAACGGCGCTCACCGCTGTCGCCTTTGCACTTGGTATTTCGCGCGGCGAAGGATGTGGCGGTGCCGGTGGCTTCCGGTATTTTCATCATCATGATCGTGTTTTTGCCGCTGCTCTCGCTCGAAGGGCTGGAAGGCAAATTGTTCCGCCCGGTGACGCTCACCATCGTGTTCGCGCTGGCCGGCTCCTTGCTGTTATCACTGACGTTCGTTCCAGTAGTGGCCTCAATGGCGCTCAGAGCCGACGCGCACGTCGATCCCTGGCTCAGCCGCAAACTCACCGCGCTGTATACGCCGCTCTTGCGCGGCACCTTGCGTAATCCCATGCCCTTATTGGCGGGCGCTGGCGCCTTGCTGGTGCTCACCGTGGTGCTCTATCCCTTCGTGGGCAAAACCTTCATGCCGACCATGGACGAAGGCGACATCCTGGTGCAACTGGAAAGCATTCCCTCGATCAACCTGCGCAGCAGCACGCGCCAGACGCAACTGGTGGAAGAAGCCATCATCGCCGGCGCGCCGGAAGTGGTGCGCACGGTGTCGCGTCTTGGCTCGGACGAAATCGGCATGGACCCGATGGGCCTCAACGAAACCGATATGTTCTTGCGCCTCAAGCCGCGCGACGAATGGGATATGCCGGATAAGGCGGCGCTGGAAGACCGTTTGCGGGCGATATTAAGCGGTTTTCCCGGCATCAACTTTGCCTTCACGCAGCCCATCGACATGCGCGTGTCGGAAATGCTCACCGGCTCGCGCGGCGACGTGGCGATCAAGATTTTCGGCACCGATTTGAACCTGCTCAACCGCTACGCCAACGACATCGCCGCCATCGTCGATCAAGTGCCGGGCAGCATCGACACCATCGCCACCATCAACGAAGGCGCGCAATATCTGCAAGTGGAAGTGAACCGTCTGCGCGCTGGTGAACTCGGGCTCGACGCCGACACGCTGCAAACGCAACTGCGCGCCGAAATCGAGGGCCTGCGCGTCGGCACCGTAATTCAAGGCAGCGCGCGCGTGCCCTTGATGCTGCGCTACAAACCCTTGGTGGGTGATGGCGAAATCGCGCTGCGGCAAAATCTCATCACCTTGCCCGATGGCAGCTACACGCCGATGGCGGAAGTGGCCAACATCGCCCGTGTGGAAGGCCCGGTACAAATCTCGCGCGAGGCGGGGCGCCGCTTCGCCGTGGTGCGCACCAACGTCGAAGGCCGCGACCTGGTAGGTTTCGTGGAGGAAGCGCGCCAAGCAGTGGCGCAGCAACTCGACATGGAAAACGGCTACACCCTGGAATGGGGCGGCGAATTTGAAAACCAGCAGCGCGCCGCCGCGCGGCTGGCGCTGGTGGTGCCGGTGGCCTTGCTGTTGATCGCGTTCATTCTGTTCTTGACGTTCAGGTCCATAAAACAGACCTTGATCGTGCTGTCGATGATTCCCTTCGCGCTCACCGGCGGCCTGATCGCGCTCTGGCTCACTGGCGAGTTTTTGTCGGTGCCGGCTTCGGTAGGCTTCATCGCGCTATTGGGCATCGCGGTGCTCAACGGCGTGGTGCTGCTGTCGCATTTCAATCATCTTTTAGCCAAGGGGCACGACATCAACAAAGTGGTGTTCGAAGGCGCGCTGCGCCGCTTGCGCCCGGTCATGATGACGGCCAGCATCTGCGCGCTGGGCCTGGTGCCGCTGTTGCTCGCTACCGGCCCTGGATCGGAAATTCAAAAACCGCTCGCCATCGTGGTGGTAGGCGGGCTCATCAGCTCCACCTTGCTCACGCTGTTTTTGATGCCGCTGATCTACCGGCATTTTCACCGTCACCCGCACACCAACTGAGATAGCCGCCATGCTTACATTATTGGTTCTCACCATCGCGCCCGAACTTGAGGAAGACCTGACGGATTGCCTCTTGGAATTGCCCGAGGTCAACGGCTTCACCACCCACCAAGTTTCCGGCCACGGCGAAGGCGGCCACATGAGCATCGCCGAACAAGTAAGCGGCCAACGCAAACGCCTGCAAGTGGAGTTGATCGTACCCGCGCACACGGTAAACCACATCCTCACCCACATCAGCGAAACCATCGGCGGCGACGGCGTTTATTGGGAACAACCGGTACGTAATCTGGGGCGTTTTTCGGATGCGAAGCAGGAATAGGCTAGGCGTGGTTAGCTTTTCTCTCAGGCTTCGATATGACGGTATTTGTCCGGCAACAGAGGCTAGCGTTTCTCAGTCCACCGACACCTTATGCCGCTGCAAATTCGACAACTGCGGCTTCACCTTGAGCGCCTTGCGCAGTAGCAGCGCCACATGGCCCGCTACCTGAATCAGCTCGGCGCTGGTGGCTTGGCAAATTGCGTCGATCAAGGCCATCTTGGCCTCGCGGTCCTCCGCCAGTACGCGCACCTTGATCAGCTCATGATCATCCAGGGCGCGTTCGATTTCGGCCAGTACCGTGTCCGACAGTTCCTTGACGATGACGACGGGTTGCAGTTTGTGGCCGATGGCGCGGTATTTGCGGCGGAGAATATTGGCGCTGCGCATTATGCTGGGAGTCCTGGGGCGAAAAACGGCGATTCTATCACCCTCTCTATTCCTCTCCGCGTCTATCACTCAAGGGATCGGCTTGTAATCGCGGGCGGGCGCCCAATATCACCGCGATCAGCCGCTGGTAGGATCGGAGCGTTTTTCGTGCCAGAATGCGGCATTGCGCCGCGCGCACAATGGACATAGCGCAGGCGGTGAGAGGGCGGCGGCGCCGCCGGTGAGGATACGCACTTGAACGATATGATAAAAAATCTCCTGTTATGGCTGGTCATTGCCGCCGTACTGTTGACCGTTTTCCAGAATTTCAGCCAGCCTGCCAATTCCAATGAGATGATATATTCCGACTTCATCCGCGAGGTGCAGGCCGGGCAGATCAGAGACGTGACGGTCAGCGGCTGGAACCTCACTGGTCACCGGATCAACAACCAGACCTTTTCCACCGTCCTCTCCCCCTATACCTACGACCCCAAGCTGATGGACGACTTGTTGACGAACAATGTCGACGTCAAAAACAGCGCGCCTGAGCAGCAGAGCATATGGATGCAGATTTTGCTCTCCATGCTCCCGCTTCTCATCATCATTGTGGTGTTCATGTTGTTCATGCGCCAAATGCAGGGCGGCGGCGTGGGCGGCAAGGGCGGCCCGATGGCCTTTGGCAAGAGCAAGGCCAAGATGCTGAGCGAAGATCAGGTGAAGGTGACCTTCGCCGATGTCGCCGGTGTCGATGAGGCCAAGGAAGACGTCAAGGAATTGGTGGACTTTCTGCGCGAACCCGACAAATTCCAGCGCCTCGGTGGCCGTATTCCGCGCGGCGTCTTGATGGTGGGCCAGCCCGGCAC
>JAITMI010000088.1 GCA_031277435.1 Pseudomonadales bacterium | reverse complement strand
GCGGCGAAGAACAGGTAGGGGTTGGCGGTGGCGTCGCCGAAGCGGACTTCGATGCGCGTTGCCTTGGGGCTGCCGCCGAGGTTGTAGGGAATGCGGATTGAGGCGGAGCGGTTGCGGGCGGAATAGGCCAACAAGGTCGGCGCTTCAAAGCCTTTCACCAGGCGCTTGTAGGAGTTGGTGGAGGCGTTGCCGAAGGCGTTGAGCGCCTTGGCGTGCTTGATGACGCCGCCGATGTAGTAGAGCGCCTCGTCGGACAAGTTGGCGTAGCCGTTGCCGGTGAACACGTTTTTGCCGTTCTTGAATATCGACTGGTGCACATGCATGCCGTTGCCGCTGTCGCCCACGATCGGCTTGGGCATGAAGGTGGCGGTTTTGCCGTAGGCGGCGGCCACGTTGTGAATCGCGTACTTGAGAATTTGCACTTCGTCGGCTTTTTTCACCAGCGTGTTGAAGGACACGCCGATTTCGCATTGCCCGGCGCTACAGGTTTCGTGGTGATGGATTTCGACTTTCAGGCCCATGTCCTGCATGGCGGAACACATGGCGGAGCGGATGTCGTGCAGGGAATCGAGCGGCGGCAGCGGCGAGTAGCCGCCCTTGGTGCGCAGCGAGTGGCCTTTGGGGCCGTCCTCCTTGTCGAGATCGGTGGCCCAGGCGGCTTCCTGCGAGGTGATCTTGCTCATGCAGTAGCCGGTGGTGGTGCGGAATTTCACGTCGTCGAAGATGAAGAATTCGGGTTCCGGCCCAAAATAGGCGGTGTCGCCGATGCCGGTGGATTTCAGGTATTCCTCGGCGCGGCGGGCGATGCTGCGCGGGTCGCGGCTGTAGCCGCTCATGGTGACGGGTTCCAGAATGTCGCACACCAGGTTGAGCTGGGTTTCCTCGGCGAAGGGGTCGAGCACCGCGCTGTCGTCATCGGGCAAAAGCACCATGTCGGACTCGTTGACGCCTTTCCAGCCCACCATTGAGGAGCCATCGAACATGCTGCCCTGGAAGAATTTTTCATCGACCGCGGAGGCCGGAAACGTCAGGTGCTGCTGTTTGCCGCGGGTGTCGGTAAAACGCAGATCGACCCACCGTACATCATGATCGGCAATCAGCTTGAGCGTCTTTTCAGACATGGTTTCCTCCGTAGGGAATGACTGGCTCTTGAGTTTTATGGATGGCGCGCCTTGCTTGAAACAAGCCGAGGGGCGCAGAATATATGCCATCCATTGCTATCTTGAAAGGGCTGTTTTTTCAGGTGTTTTCCAGCGCCATAGCCCTGCCTCTTTCCCTCCAATCCAGCCATTCGACCTATGAAGTATCACCTCAAGTATTCCCCCGAGATGACGACCAAGAGCCGTATCGTCAGAACCCGTTTTTGCAAGCAATTGCGCAAGAATCTGGCGCGCATCCTGCGCGAGCAGTTGGACTTGCGCGACCTGGCCGCGTTCCCCGATGACCCGGACGCCGCGCTGATCGAGGCGCACTGGGACTATCTGGAACTGGCCCTGCCCCCAAGCCGCGCCGCGCTGGTGGACGATGTGGAAGCGGTCTTGCGCAGCACGCCGGGCATCTGGAGCTTTCAGCGCGTGGAGGAACGCCCGCTAGGCGGCTTCGACGACATGGTAGCGCTGGCGGCACAGGTATGCGGGTCAGAGCTCAATGGCAAAACCTTCGTAGTGCGCTGCCGCCGCAGCGGCAAACATCCCTTCAACTCGATGGACGTGGAACGCTACGTCGGCGGCGGCTTGCTGCGCGTTACCGGAGCGAAAGGCGTGGATCTGCGCACGCCCGAGGTAACGGTGCGGCTCGAAATCCGCCAGGACAAACTCTACATCGGCGGCGAGCCGCAAGACGGCATCGGCGGTTTTCCGCTCGGCACGCAAGATGCGGTGCTGTCGCTGATTTCCGGCGGTTTCGATTCGGCGGTAGCGAGCTTCCTGGCGATGAAACGCGGCCTGCGCACGCATTTTTTATTCTTCAATCTCGGTGGCCGCGAACACGAATTGGCGGTCAAGGAAGTGGCGCTATTTTTGTGGCAACGCTACGGCGCCTCACATGGCGTAGAGTTCATCAGCGTGCCGTTTGAAGCGGTGGTGGCGGAAATTCTGGAACGTATTGAAAACTCGCAAATGGGCGTAGTGCTCAAACGCATGATGCTGCGCGCCGCGACGCAAGTGGCCGATAAGCTGGAAATTCCCGCGCTGGTAACGGGCGAAGCGATCGCGCAAGTGTCGAGCCAAACGCTTATCAACCTCGCCATCATCGACGAAGTAACGCCCAAATTAGTGCTGCGGCCCCTGGCGATGAGCGACAAACAAGACATCGTGGATTTGGCGCGCAAAATCGGCACCGCGGAATTTTCCGCGGTAATTCCCGAATACTGCGGCGTGATTTCAGTAAAACCCACCACGCGCGCCAAACGCCACCGCATCGAACGCGAGGAAAACCGTTTCAATTTCGCCGTACTGGAACAAGCGGTCGCGGAGGCGCAGAGCTACGACATTCGCAGGCTCAGCCAGGAAGATCTCACCCCCGCTCTGACGCCGGACGAAACCGCGCAAGTGGACGCACAAGCCGCCGTGATCGACATCCGCCACCCCGACGAAGAAGAACGCAAACCCCTGCAAGTGCCAGGCGCCACGGTGCTGAAGATTCCCTTCTACAAACTCAGCAGCGCCTTCGCCACGCTCGACCCCTCACGCCATTACCTGCTCTATTGCGCCAAGGGCGTGATGAGCCGCCTGCATGCGGCGCACTTGCTGGAGCAGGGCAAGAGCAATGTGGGAGTATATCGACCGTGAGGGCTTGATTTTCCACCCTCTCCCCCGCCCTCTCCCGCCCGCGGGAGAGGGAGCTGTCCGGTGCCGCTTCAGCAACACATCCTTTCGTATAACTGTTGTACTCCCTCTCCCGCTGGCGGGAGAGGGCGGGGGAGAGGGTGGAATGCACCAAAAACTCAAACAAGCCCCTTGACCTTTCAGGTATAATCCGCGCGCTTTTTTCCGCCCCCTTTTCCCCAGGTATCCCCCCGTGATCGAAAACATCCGCAACATTGCCATCATCGCGCACGTCGATCATGGCAAAACCACGCTCGTCGATAGACTGCTGCAACAATCCGGCACGCTCGAGACCCGCGGCAAGGCGGAAGAGCGGGTGATGGATTCCAACGACCAGGAAAAGGAACGCGGCATCACCATCCTGGCCAAAAATACCGCGGTACGCTGGCGCGGCTACCGCATCAACATCGTTGATACCCCCGGCCACGCCGACTTCGGCGGCGAAGTGGAACGGGTACTGTCGATGGTGGATTCGGTGCTGCTATTGGTCGATGCCTTCGACGGCCCCATGCCGCAAACCCGCTTCGTCACCCAAAAAGCCTTCGCGCGCGGGCTCAAACCCATCGTGGTCATCAACAAAGTGGACCGCGAAGGCGCCCGCCCCGACTGGGTGCTCAACGAAGTATTCGACCTGTTCGACAAACTCGGCGCCACCGAAGAACAACTCGACTTCCCGGTAATCTACGCCTCCGCCCTGCTCGGCAAAGCCGGCCACGACCCCGCCGCGCTCGACGACAATATGGATGCCTTGTTCCAATTGGTAGTGGATAAGGTGCGCCCGCCGCAAGTCGATATCGACGGGCCGCTGCAAATGCAGATCAGCGCGCTGGATTATTCCTCCTACATCGGCGTCATCGGCGTAGGCCGCGTCACGCGCGGCAAGGTCAGGCCCAACATGCCGGTGCTTATTATTGACCATGAAGGCAAAAATCGCCGCGGCAAGATCGGCCTGGTCAAAACCTACATGGGCCTGGAGCGCGTCGATGCGCAAGAGGCGAACGCGGGCGACATCATCTGCATCACCGGCATCGAAGACCTGCATATCTCCGACACCCTCTGCGACCCCGATCACCCCGACATGCTGCCGCCGCTCACGGTGGACGAGCCTACCGTAACCATGACCTTCCAAGTCAACGACTCACCCTTCGCCGGCCTCGACGGCAAATACGTCACCAGCCGCAACATCAAGGAACGGCTGGATCGCGAATTGATCCACAACGTCGCGCTGCGCGTCGAGCCGGGCGACAGCGCCGACAAATTCAAGGTATCGGGCCGCGGCGAATTACACCTATCGGTCTTGATTGAAACCAGGCGCCGCGAAGGCTTCGAACTGGCGGTATCGCGGCCACAAGTCATCATCAAGGAAATCGACGGCGAAAAACGCGAGCCTTACGAATCCCTGGTAATCGACATCGACGAAGCGCACCAAGGCGGCGTGATCGAAGAACTGGGCAAACGCAAAGCCGAAATGCAGGAAATGACCGTGGACGGCAAAGGCCGCACCCGCCTCAGCTTCATCATTCCCACCCGCGGCTTGATCGGCTTCCGCTCGCAATTCATGAGCATGACCTCCGGCACTGGTATTCTGACGCACATTTTTGACCACTTTGGCCCCATCAAACCCGGCGACATCGGCGCGCGCAACAATGGCGTGTTGGTATCCAACATCAAGGGCAAAGTGTTGGCCTATGCGCTCTTTACCTTGCAAGAGCGTGGCCGCCTGTTCGTGCCGCCCAATACCGAAGTGTACGAAGGCATGATTATCGGCCTGCACAGCCGCGAAAACGACCTAGTGGTCAACCCCACCAAGGCCAAACAGCTCACCAACATCCGCGCCGCCGGCAGCGACGAAAACATCATCCTCACCCCGCCGGTGCGCCACAGCCTGGAACAGGCGATGGAATTCATCGACACTGATGAACTGGTGGAAATCACGCCCAACCATATCCGTTTGCGCAAACAGTTTTTGACCGAAAATGAGCGTAAGCGGCAATCGCGCGGCAGCGAGATGCGCTAAAGTTTCATCCGTCATGGCCCGGCTTGACCGGGCCATCCACAACTGGCTGATAAGGTGAGGCAATATGCTCGGACTGATCCAGCGCGTCAGCGCAGCCAGCGTCACGGTCGAAGGTGAAATCACCGGCGCCATCGGGCCGGGCCTATTGTTATTGCTGGGCGTCGAAAAAGACGA
>JAITMI010000075.1 GCA_031277435.1 Pseudomonadales bacterium | reverse complement strand
GATTGCGATGGCTTCGGCGCATACCGCTATGCGGCCAACGTGCGCCTCAAGATGAACCGCTGAGAAAACGCGACCCGCGCGCGTGCGCATCGCGCAGCCGACAGTGTGCCATTGCGGCTTGCCGCGCAGCTTGATAATGCTTCGCGCCTGTTCGA
Organism: Pseudomonadales bacterium; assembly: GCA_031277435.1. GTDB lineage: Bacteria > Pseudomonadota > Gammaproteobacteria > Pseudomonadales > Pseudohongiellaceae > CAILUG01. The sequence goes on along the minus strand of JAITMI010000075.1, from coordinate 3,959 downwards.
GAAGTATTTCTTGTGCTTGGGTCAGCGCCATTGTGGAAACCTGATGTCTGCATCAATCGTTATTCCGCCATTGCCAAATCGTAAGCAATATCGTAGGTAATAGGTGTCATTACGATGATAAATACGCTCATCACGCAAGCGGCGATTAACGCAATCCGTTTATTCTTGGCATCTATTACCAGAGAGAAGCAATACACAATCGCCACCAGTCCCATAAAGATCAGGCGAGGGGAATGATTCGAGCCTCCAGGGAAAAGATACGCAAGCTGCAAGCCAACAAGCAAACCAATATATTTAAGTAACGCTGGTGGAATTTTCATCTTCATCTCCGCTGAACGGCGAGTTTGCGCAACCGAGATTAGTTTGATGAAACCATGTAGTCAAATAAAAATCCGGGCGTAGGTTGGTGTGCTTTCGCCTTCCAGGCGCGGAGGAAAAAATCGGGTGAAGTGTTTTAGTGGTTGGCAAAATAGAAGCGCTCACGTATGCTTTGAAAGCGTACAGTATTGAAGGAGAGCGCCATGCCCCGCGTCGCCGTGGAGGATAGCCAGAGAATGAACCTGCGTATTTCGCCGGAGGCAAAATCGCGCATCGCGCGCGCGGCGGTGCTCACTCATGCCGATATGACGAATTTCGTGGTGCAGGCCGCGTTGCGAGAAGCGGACGCGGTGATTAGCTCGGCGCAAAAGATCACGCTGTCCGAGCGAGACCATAAGAAGATTCTCGACTTGATCGAAAACCCGCCGCCTCCCAACGCAAAGCTGCGGGCAGCGCTCGCCGCGATGCCCGTGTTGAAATGATGTTAACGCCGTGGCATGAAGAACCCATCAGTAAGGCGCATGACCGCAAGAGTTTCGATTGTGGCGATGCGCAGTTGAACGAATTTTTAGCGAAGTACGCCCGGCAGTCGCATGAAAGTGGCAGCGCCAAGACTTTTTGCGCGATCGATAGCGCCAATCCAGGCAAGGTTCTCGGTTTTTACAGCATCGCGCCGGCGCAGCTTGACTATGAGCGAGTGCCGGACGCGCTACGCAAGGGGCTGCCGCGGCATGAGGTAGGTGGCTTCCGGCTGGCGCGGTTGGCGACGGATCGCCGTGCGCAAGGTCAAGGACTTGGCGGTCAACTGCTTGGCGCGGCGGCGCGGCGCGCTATTTTGGCGGCGGCGGATGTTGGCGGCGTACTGCTGTTCATTGATGCCAAGGGTGAGCGGGCGGCACGGTGGTATATCAGTTATGGCGCGGTCAGATTGAGCGATGCGCCACTTACGCTCGTCATGCCGCTTGCGACCTTTGCGGCGGGTCTGAAGGCCAGGGGCAATCTCTGAAGCTCCCACATTCCCTAGCTGACATCCGCCCCGTCTGCGCATAGAATGACCCGCCAGTCATTTTTACTTCCGGAACTATCCCATGACCACCTCGCGGTTTGCGCGCCGGCTTTGGCGTGTTCGCTCCCTTGTGTTCGTTTTCTGCCTGTTGCCGGCGGCTGTGGCGCTGGCGCAGGCGCTTGATAGCCAGGCCTCGCTTACCGTCGATGCCGGCACCGTCGAAAAAAGCGATTTCACCCGTTATGTCACGCTCAGTGGCACGCTTTATCCTTGGCAGGAAGTGCTGATTGCGGCGGAAGTCGGCGGTTACCGGGTGGAGGAGGTGCTGGTGGATGTGGGCGATTACGTCACGGCGGGGCAAGAGTTGGTGCGGCTGTCCACTGAGTTGCTTGATGCGGCGCTCAATTCCAGCGCGGCGGCGCTCAAGCAGGCTGAGGCGGCGGCGGCCAACGCGCATCTGGCGCTGGATCGCGCGCGGCAGTTGGCCGAGCGGAGCCTGTTGTCCGCCGCTGATCTCGATCAGCTCAATGCCGATGCGCTCAGCGCCGATGGCCGCGTGGACGCCGCCAAAGCCGATCACGATTCCGCCCGGCTGCGCCTGCGTTATGCCCGCGTGCTGGCGCCCGATGACGGAGTGATCAGCGCGCGCACGGTGAGCGTGGGGCAGATCGCGCAGGCCGGCGCGGAAATGCTGCGCCTGTTGCGGCAAAACCGCGTGGAATGGCGCGGCGAAGTGCCCGAGGCGATGCTGCCCGAACTGCAAGCGGGCCAGAGCGTCACCATCACCAGCGTCGATGGCCGCGAACATCCGGGCCGTATCCGCGTGGTGGCGCCCACGGTGGATGCCGCTACGCATACCGGCCTTATTTATGTCGATGTCGACAGCGACGCCGCGCTGCGCCCTGGCATGTTCGCGCGCGGCAAGATTGCGCTCGGCGAAAGTCAGGCGATTTTGGCGCCGCTCAGCGCACTGGTGAGCAGCGACGGCTACAACTATGTGTTCGTGCTCAATGCTGACCGCACCGTGCGCCGCCAATTGATTCAGACCGGCGCCATCGTGGGCGGGCAAATCGAAGTGCTCGGCGGTCTCGACGCTGGCGCGCGCATCGTTACCAACGGCGCCGGTTTTCTGAAGGACGGCGATCTCGTCAACCTGGCCAACACGCGCTGAGAGGGCCTCCGTCATGAATTTCGTAACCTGGTCCATTCGCAACCCGGTGCCGGTGGTGATGATGTTCATCGCGCTCACTATCGCTGGCCTCGTGAGCTTTCCCAAGCTCGGGGTTTTGGATCTGCCCGACATCGAATTCCCCGCCATCATCGTCACCGTGGGGTATCCGGGCGCGGCGCCCACGCAGATGGAATCGGAAATCACCCGCCGCGTCGAGGACGCGGTAGCCACCATCGCCGGCATCGAAGAATTGAACTCAACGGTCAACGAAGGCGCCTCCACCACGGTGATTCAATTCGTGTTCGGCACCGACCTCGATCAGACCATGGACGAAGTGCGCGACGCGCTCACCACGATCCGTTCCAGCCTGCCGCAGGACGCAAATGAACCGATCGTTTCGCGCGCCACCACCGCTGGCCTGCCGGTGGTCACCTGGAGCGTCAGTTCCGAGCGCATGACCGATACCGAATTGTCGTGGTTCGTCGATCTGGAACTGGCGCGGGAAATGACCGCGATTCCTGGTGTTGGCCGTTTCAGCCGCGTGGGCGGGGTGAACCGCGAAATCCGCGTCGATCTCGACCCCGACCGCATCGCCGCGCTACGCACCTCGGCCACCGACGTATCGCGGCAATTGCGCCGCATCCAGGCTGAATATCCGGGCGGCGAAGCGCGCCTGGGCGGTCTGGAACAAACGGTACGCACCACCGGCGTCATCAATTCGGTGGAAGAACTGAAGGCGCTGCCGATCCTGTTGCCCGATGGCCGCTCGGTGCGCCTGGACGTGCTCGCCGATGTACGCGACCAGGCGGCCGAACAGCGTTCGGTAGCGCTGCTCGACGGTAAGCCGGTGGTAGGGTTTCAAATAGTACGCGCCTGGGGCGCCAGCGCGCTCGACGTGGCGGAACTGGCGCGCGCCAAGGTGGAAGAACTCAAGCTGCGCTTTCCCGAGGTCAGCTTCAGTGAGGCCAGCAATACCGTCGAATACATTCAAGAATCCTACGACGCCTCGATGGAAATGCTGATCGAAGGCGCGCTGCTCGCGGTATTGGTGGTGTGGGTATTTTTGCGCGACTGGCGCGCCACGCTGGTATCAGCCGCCGCGCTGCCCTTGTCGATCATTCCCGCGTTCTGGGTGATTTATCAGTTTGGTTACACGCTGAACATTCTCACCTTGGTAGCTTTGACGCTGGTGGTGGGCATTCTGGTGGATGACGCCATCGTTGAAGTGGAAAACATCGTGCGCCATTTGCGCACGGGCAAAACACCGCGTCAGGCGGCGATGGACGCCGCGATCGAAATCGGCCTCGCGGTGGTCGCCACTACCTTCACCATCTGCGCGGTGTTCGTGCCAGTGGCCTTCATGGGCGGCATTCCGGGCGAATTTTTTAGACCTTTTGGTTTTACCGTAGCGATCGCGGTGCTGTTTTCGCTCTTGGTGGCACGTATGCTCACGCCGATGATGGC
>JAITMI010000054.1 GCA_031277435.1 Pseudomonadales bacterium | reverse complement strand
CGCAACTCTGAATCACGACGACATCTCATGGAATTTTTCATCATCATCGTGCACGTACTGGCCGCCCTCGGCATCGTTGGCCTGGTTCTGATGCAGCATGGCAAAGGCGCCGACATGGGCGCGGCTTTTGGCAGCGGCGCCTCGCAGACCATCTTTGGCAGCGCCGGCAGCGGTAACGTGCTGACCAAGTCCACCACCTGGCTCGCCGTGGTGTTCTTTGCCACCAGTTTGAGCCTGGCGCTGATCGCGCGGCAGCGCGCCGATCAAGGTTTGGAAAGCAGTCCCTTGATCCAAAATGTGGATCAATTGCAAAACATTATTCAACAAAACAGCGCTGATATTCCCGCGGGTGATGTTCCCGTGATCGAAGCTCCGGCAAGCGACGTACCCGCCGCGCCAGAAATCGATGCAGCCCTGGACGCGGCAAGTGAAAATACACTTGAGACCGCGCCACAGGAAACGGATAATCCCTGACCCTTATTGCCCAAGTGGTGAAATTGGTAGACACGCTATCTTGAGGGGGTAGTGACTTCGGTCATGCCGGTTCAAGTCCGGCCTTGGGCACCAATTACGGCAACGGAATTCGCGCGAATTATCGAGCGCGCGAAGATTCTAGTTGACGAAACCTTCACGGATACTTACAATCCGCACCCTCTTGAAAGAGGCGTAGGTACTGACGGAATTATTGCGGGGTGGAGCAGTCTGGCAGCTCGTCGGGCTCATAACCCGAAGGTCGTAGGTTCAAATCCTGCCCCCGCTACCAATTCCAGCCGTAACCTTACGATCCTGCCGCCGCGATACAGCGCAGCGCGACATAAGCAGCGTGATACAAGAATCGGGCCTCGCCGGATTCGCCGTACCGAAAGCCCCTTCAAGGGGCTTTTTCATTCATGGCTGAAACACAAGGATGCAAGGGACTTTGCGAGCAACGGCATTGATGAGCAATGAAGTTGAAAGGAATTTGGAAAGGAAGCTGAAAGGAAATTGAAAGGGGTTTGGTGAAAGGAATTTGAGTGAAAGTGGGCCTGGCGCCCATTTTTTATTTGTGGAGAGAGCATTAGTGAGCGCGCGCGAGCAGGAAATACAAGCCCTGGTGGAACCGGTGCTCGCCGCGCTGGGTTTAGAATTGTGGGGCATTGAATACCTCGGCCAGGGGCGGCATACCTTGCTGCGCATTTATATCGAGAAGATCGACGGCGTCGATATTGAAGATTGCGCCGAGGCCAGCCGCCAGATCAGCGGCCTGCTCGACGTGGAAGACCCGATCAAGACGGAATACACGCTGGAAGTATCCTCGCCGGGCGTCGAACGTCTGCTGTTCACGCCAGCGCAATACCGCCAGTACCTCGGCGCGCCGCTCAAGCTGCGCCTGCGGCAAAATTTTGAAGGGCGGCGCAATTTCAGCGGCGTTTTGCTGGACGCCGGCGACGATGAAATCAGCATTCTGCAAGGGGAAGACAAGCTCAGCTTCCCGCTTGAAGCAATCGAACGAGCCAATGTGGTTTATACGGAAGAACCAGATCCACGGACATAGTCATGCAGCGCATGTAACGGGTGACAAGGTATGAACAACAAAGAAATTCTGCTGGTGGCGGACGCGGTATCCAACGAAAAAGGCGTATCGCGCGAAGTCATTTTCAAGGCGATCGAATCGGCGTTGGCCACGGCGACCAAAAAACGCTATCCCGATGAAGAAATTGACTGCGAAGTCATCATCGATCGCGTCAGCGGCAATTACGAAACTTATCGCATCTGGACCGTGGTGTCCGACGATGAGCTGGCCCTGCTCGGCTCGCAATTCACCCTCGAAGAAGCGCACGAAATCGACCCCGCGCTGCAAGCTGGCGACGTCTACCGCGAAAAAATCGAAAACGTCGAATTTGGCCGCATCGCGGCGCAAACCGCCAAGCAAGTAATCGTGCAGAAAGTGCGCGAAGCCGAGCGTGAACTCGTCATCGGCGAATACGCCAGCAAGCTCGGCAAGCTGGTATCGGGCACGGTGAAAAAAGTCACCCGCGACAACGTGATCGTGGATTTCGGCAACAACGCCGAGGGCCTGTTGCCGCGCGAAAACCTGATTCCGCGCGAAACCTTCCGCGTCAACGACCGCATCCGCGCCTTGCTGGTGGAAGTGCGTAGCGAAATGCGCGGTCCACAACTCTTGCTCAGCCGCACCAGCGCGCAGATGTTGATCGAACTGTTCAAAATCGAAGTACCGGAAATTTCCGAGGAAATTATCGAAATCAAGGCCGCCGCGCGCGACCCCGGTTCACGCGCCAAAATCGCGGTAAAAACCAACGACAAGCGCATCGATCCAATCGGCGCCTGCGTCGGTATGCGCGGCTCGCGCGTGCAGGTGGTATCGGGCGAACTCGCCAACGAGCGCATCGACATCGTGCTGTGGGACGACAATCCCGCGCAACTCGTCATCAACGCCATGGCGCCGGCTGAAATCGCCTCGATCGTGGTGGATGAGGACAGCCACACCATGGACGTAGCGGTGGCGGAAGCGAATCTGGCGATGGCCATTGGCCGCAACGGCCAGAACGTGCGCCTGAGCAGCGAGCTTACCGGCTGGGCCATCAACGTGATGAGCGAGGAAAAAGCCGCCGATAAACAGCAAAAGGAATCGGCCAGCATCATCACCATCTTCATGCAGGCGCTCGACGTGGATGAGGAAGTGGCCGACATTCTGGCGCAGGAAGGCTTCACCTCGATCGAGGAAATCGCCTACGTGCCGCTGGAAGAAATCGCCGGCATTCAGGATTTCGACGAAGAAATCGCCGACGAATTGCGCAATCGCGCCAAGGACGCGCTGCTCACCAAGGCAATCGCTTCCGAGGAAGACATCAGCAAGGCCGGCATCGCCGATGACTTGCTGAACATGGAAGGCATGAGCAACGACATCGCGCTGGCGCTGTCGAAGCTGGGCATCCTGAGCATGGAAGAACTGGCGGAACAGGCCATCGATGATCTGTTGGAAATCGACGGGATGGATGAAGCAAAAGCGGGCCAGCTCATCATGGCCGCGCGCGCGCCGTGGTTTAGCTAAAGGGCCGGTCAAGAATCCGGCGGCTGTGGCGCAAGATAATCCATTCGGGAGTAAGGTATGGCGGAACTGAGTATCAATGAACTGGCCAAGATGGTAGGCGTGCCGACCGACCGTCTGCTCGACCAGGTGCGCGAGGCCGGTCTGCCGCAGCGCAAGGCTGACGAGGCGATCAGCAACGAGCAGCGCGCCTCGCTGCTGTCCTTCCTCAAGAGCCGCCACGTCGATACGTCCGGCGGCGATACCTCTCCCAAGCGCATCACCTTGAAGAAGAAAACCGTCGAAACGCTGCGCACGTCCGACAATCAAGGCCGCAGCAAGGCGGTCAACGTGGAAGTGCGCAAAAAACGCACCTACGTCAAACGCAGCGTTGAGGAAGCGCAGAAGGAAGCCGCCGAACGCGAACGCCTCAAGGCCGAACAAAAAGCCCAGGAAGAAAAGGAACGCCTCGAACGCGAAGCGCAAGAAAAAGCCACGCGCGAAGCGGAAGCCGCCAGCAAGCAGCAAGCCGAAAAGGAACGCAAGGCCGCGCAAGAAAGCAAGGGCGCCGCCGGCAAGACCGCCGCTGGCAAGGCTGACGCCAAGGGCGACAAAACCGACGTCAAACCAGAGGCCAAGAAAGGCACTCTGCGCAAGGATGGCCGTGGCGCCGACGAGGACGACAGCGGCGCGCGCGGCAAAAAAACCTTCCGCGGCAAGGATACGGTCAAGGATAACTCATCGATCAAAAAACTGGCGCGCGTGCGTTCGCCAGATGATTTCATTCTCGATGAAGATGCCTCCGAGGATGGCGGACGCCGCAAGGCGCGCAAAAAAGTCAGCCAGCGCAATCAGCATCAATTTGAAAAACCCACCGAGTTCATCGCGCGGGAAATCCAGGTGCCCGAAGCCATCACGGTGTCCGATCTGGCGCAGCGCATGTCGCTCAAGGCCGGCGAACTGATCAAGGCGCTGATGAAAATGGGCGTGATGGCCACGCTCAACCAAGTGCTCGATCAGGATACCTCGGTATTGCTGGTGGAAGATCTTGGCCACAAAGCCAAACCGATTTCCGATACAGCCATCGAGGATGATCTGGTGGACTCCATCAATTACGAAGGCGAGGAAGTACCGCGTCCGCCGGTGGTCACCGTCATGGGCCACGTCGATCACGGCAAGACCTCGCTGCTCGATTACATCCGCAAAGCCTCGGTGACTCAAGGCGAAGCCGGCGGCATCACCCAGCACATCGGCGCTTATCATGTGGAAACGCCCAAGGGCGTGGTCAGTTTCCTCGATACCCCCGGCCACGCCGCGTTCAGCGCGATGCGTTCGCGCGGCGCCAGGGCCACCGACATCGTGA
>JAITMI010000016.1 GCA_031277435.1 Pseudomonadales bacterium | reverse complement strand
CTCGGAACGATGGGCAGGCACGGGGGCCTGCCCCTACAGAGCGTTTTCACGGGAGGGTGTTTTACGGAAAGGTGTTTTACGAAAGGGCGTTTGTACGAACCTGACCCAAACCACTCAGTTCTGACATCCCCCAAAACTTTCCAGTATCATCGACCGCTTATTTCGTCATCAGCCGCAAAACCGCAAGGGGGACTCTTGGCCACTCGCGCCGATTTCATCGCCAGACTGCAAGCGCTCGACGCTTGCGCCGTATCCGATGCGCTCGACAGCATCAAACTCAAGGGCGCGCATTCCGGCTTGGTGCGCCGCTCCACGCGCCAGCGCATCGCCGGCAGCGTGCAAACCGTCAAACTGCACGCCAGGGAACCCGAGGGCGGCTCCAAGCGCCATCTTGGCACCGCCGCCATCGAAGCCGCCGACGAGCTCACCGTAATCGTGGTGGAACAGCGCACCGGCATCGACTGCGCCGGCTGGGGCGGCGTGCTCGCCAATGCCGCCAAGGCCAAAGGCGTGCGCGGGGTCATCATGGAAGGCCCGGCGCGCGACATCGACGAATACGAAGACATCGGCTTCCCGGTATTTTCCCGCTACACCACTCCGCACACCGCGCGTGGCCGCGTCTGGGAAGAAGCCTTCGGCGTGCCGGTGCAAGTGGGCGACGCCGTAGTAGAGCCGGGCGACTACGTAATCGCCGACGGCAGCGGCGTAGTGTTCATCCCCGCCGCGCGCATCGAAGAAGTCTTGCGCATCGCCGAACGCATCGCCGAAAAGGAACGCCTGATGACCGCCGACGTACTGGCCGGCAAGCCGGTCTCGGTAGTGATGGGCACCAATTACGAAACCATGCTAGATAACAAACCAATTGGACAATAATCGGATAATTGAACGCAATGAGTGAAACGCAACAGGATAAAAACGTCGCCCGCGTGGCCAAACTCGACACCGCCACGCTCAGCGACGCGATGGACAAACTGCGCATCGCCGGCCAATGTCTGGGCATCAAGCCGCGCAACCATGACTTCCGCCTCGCTGGCCGCGCCTACACCATTCTGTACGGCCCGCTGGACGCGGAAAAACCCGGCACCGTCGGCGATTTCATCGACAAACTCGGCCCCGGCGACGTGGTAGTGATCGACAACGGCGGCCGCGAGGACGCCACCGTGTGGGGCGACATCCTCACCTTTCTCGCCCACAAAAAAGGCCTGGCCGGCACCGTGATCGACGGCGCCTGCCGCGACGTGCATCTGTGCCTGAGTTTGGGCTACCCGATTTTTTCGCGCAGCTATTCCATGCGCACCGGCAAGGACCGCGTGCAAGTGGACGCCGAACAAGTGCCAGTAAACATCGGCGACGCCCGCGTGCAACCAGGCGACTTGATCCGCGGCGACGCCGACGGCGTCGTGTGCATTCCACGCTCGCGCGAGGAGGAAGTATTAGCGGTAGCCGAGCAGATCGACGCCGCCGAAGCGCAAATCCGCGCCATGCTGGAAGCCGGTAAAACCATTACCGAAGCGCGCGCGGCGATGAAATATCATTCGTTGCAGACGCCGGATAAATAATAGAGGGACGTTCCACAAGGCCGTCATTCCCGCGAAGGCGGGAATCCATGGGCATCCGCAAAGTCACCTGGATTCCCGCCTGCGCGGGAATGACGATAGAGATGCTGGCGGGTAGGTTGGCGCTGAGCGAAGCGAAGCCCAACGCGGCGGGCGCGGCATGGATGGCCCGGTCAAGCCGGGCCATGACGGGGTGGTGATGTGGAATGACGATTTTTCAGATATGCCCTGATTGAGATATTTTTGCAAGAATTTTTTGGAGACCATAACGTGATTATCGATTGCCACGCGCACATGTCCGCGCCCCCTCAGCTCGACGTTTACAAATCGGGCCTTTTATCACATCGCGGCTCGCATGGCCGCGGCGCGGTGCGCTACACCGACGAACAACTGGTCGCCGCCTGGCACAAGAAGGAAATGGGCCCCTGCGGCCACGTCGAACACATGACTAACAACGGCATCGACATGCAGTTGATCTCGCCGCGCCCCTTCAAGACCATGCATTCCGAAAAGCCAGGCTATCTGGTGGACTGGTACATCCACGAATGCAACAAGATCATCGCCGACAGCGTGCGGCTGTTTCCCGGCAAATTCATCGGCGTTGGCGGCATTCCGCAGCAGTGCGGCGAGCCGGTGAGCGTATGCTTCGAGGAAATGGAATACTGCGTAAAAAATTACAACTTCAAGGGCTTCCTGCTGAACCCAGACCCCTACGAAAACGATGGCCGCAAAGCGCCGCCGATGGGCGACCGCTACTGGTATCCCCTGTACGAAAAAGCCATCGAATTGAACACGCCGCTGCACATCCACACCGCCGGTTCACGCTCGCCGCAGCGCGAGCCTTACAGCCTCTATTTTGTTAACGAGGAAACCACCGCCGTTTACGGCTTCGTCAATTCCACGGTGTTCGATGACCTGCCAGAATTGAAAATCGTCGTCTCCCACGGCGGCGGCGCGATGCCATATCAGATTGGCCGCTTCAACGCCGGCTCGGCGAAAAGCGGCGCGCAGGCGGAATTCAGCAAGGGCTTGTTCATCGACCGTATGCGCAAGATGAATTTCGACACCGTGCTGTACTCCAAGGAAGCGCTGGAGTTATTGATTAAAGTAGTGGGCGCCGACCAGATTCTCTACGGCTCCGAATGCCCCGGCGTCGGCTCCTCGATCAACCACGAAACCGGCGAAACCTACGACAAGACCGTGCCCTTGATCGAACATATCGAATGGCTGTCGGCGGAAGATAAATACAAAATTTTCGAGGGCAATGCCAGAAAAGTGTTTAATTTGTAAGGTTGAATTGATCCACCACGAATTCGCCTCAACATTTTTGCGCTAGGCTTGCGCGCAAACCAACAGCAAGCAAACAGGTAGTCACTATGGCAAAGATAACGCTCGGCATGTGGACCACGCACGGCCCCATTCTCAACACCACGCCCGAACAGTGGATGTTGCGTGTACCTTTCGATCAAAAAGTCAAACATTGGTTCCGCAACCGGGAATACAGCTACGAGGAACTGGTGGAGTTGCGCAAGCACGAGAATTTCGCCGAGCGCATCACGCTGGAAGAACGCACGCGCCGCCATGCCCTGTGCCAGGACGGCGTGGCGCGGTTGGCGCAATTGTGGAATGAAAACAAACCGGACGTCGCCGTCATCATGGGCAACGATCAGCGCGAACTGGTGCTTGACAGCCTGCAACCGATGTTCACCGTCTATTACGGCGACACCTTCTGGCAGGAACCTTTGGACCATGAGCGCGAAGCCAAACTGTCGGTCGGCATCAAGGAAACCGAATGGGCCTACCGGCCCGCCGAGCGCGTGGAATGGCCCGGCCTGCCGGAGTTGGCGCAGCGCGTGATTGCGAAGGGGGTGGAGGAAGGGTTTGATTTCGCCACCAGCAAATCCTGGCCGCAAATTCCCAGCCCGCATTCGCATGTCGGCACGCCGCACGCCTTCAGTTGGATCATCCGCCGCGTGATGCAGGACAACCCGGTGCCGGTCCTGCCGATCATCACCAATACCTTCTTCCCGCCCAACCAGCCGAGCGCCAAACGCTGTTTTCAGATGGGGGAACTGGTGGGCAAGGTCATCCGCGAATGGGACAAGGACGTGAAGGTCGCGGTGTTCGGCTCCGGCGGCTTGACGCATTTTACGATTGACGAGAGCTTCGACAACGCGGTATTGAAGGCGCTGGCGGCGCGCGACAAGGATTTCCTGTGCTCAATACCGCAGACCTCGCTGATGCAGGGCACCTCCGAGGTCCGCAACTGGGTCGCCGCGGCCGGCGCGCTGTTCGATACCCCGCTCAAGGGCGAGACGATCGACTACGTGGCCTGTTACCGCACCTTGGCGGGGACAGGCACGGCGCAGGGTTTTGTGTATTGGAAATGAATCGGGGCGGGCTGTGTGCCTGCCGTTACCGATGCGCTACTCCCTCTCCCGCTGGCGGGAGAGGGCGGGGGAGAGGGTGGCCCAGCCGGGCATCGCGGGGGGGCGGGCGCC
>JAITMI010000387.1 GCA_031277435.1 Pseudomonadales bacterium | reverse complement strand
GTACATTCCGCGGATGTCCCGCGTCTTAGACGCGCCCAGACACGACCCGGAGGACCCGGTGAAAATACGCTCAATACGCCCTGCCTCGCATCATGCACTTCGAACAAGTGCCGAAGCTCTGAGTCACGCGGATGCCGTAGTAAAAGCCGCGTTGGCCGCCGACTTGTTCGTAGGCGCCGCTGAAGTCGATGTTGGTGGCCGAAGGCAGGCCGTAGCCGATGTTGAAGGAATAAAGTTCGTCCGTCTGGCGCGGTAGCAAGGGTTCGCTGGTCCAGCGCTGGGTGGCGGTGAGGTCGAAAATCCAGCCGCCGGTCAGATATTCCGCTGAGGCGCTGAGAAAGCGCATCGAGCTGCCGTCGATGCCTTCAAAATTATCGCGGTTCACCGCTTCGAGGAAGAAATGCAACTGGCTGTATTCGCCGCGCAGGGTTTCCGCGATCCCAGAACGCAGCGGTACCACGAGGTCGCCGCCGAGCGTGGTCCACAGTTCGCCTTTTTCGGCCTCAAAAGTCTTGCCCCAGCGGATGACGCCGGCTTGATACGAGGCGTGCGCCCAATTTCCTACCGGTTGGTTGATAACGTCAAAAGTCGCCATTACGTTTTCGGGGCCGTGGGTGTTGCCGACGCCGCCGTCCTCGTAGTGAATCATGCCTTCGTTGTAGGGGAAGCTCTGATGCAGGAACGTGCGGTCAACCATGAAGGCCGCCAGCGTCAATTGCCGCCAGCCTTGGCTTTCGTCGTCGAATACGTGGACTTTTTCCAGACCGATCATTTCGCTTGGCTCGTAACCGACTTCCGGCTCCTCGGTAAAATCGGTGGCCCAAGGCCCAGGCAAAAGCCCGGTATAAGCGCGGCCAAAATTCTGTACGAACTTGCCGGCGCGCCAATCGCCATAGCGCACGTACAGTTCCTTCATCTTGCCGCCTTCGCGGCGGTCGAGGCCGCGGTTGATGAATAGCTCGCGGTTGGGGTTGGATTCGGGCAGAGCTTCGCGCGGCTTGAATTGGAACAAGCCGGTGACGGACAGCGCGTCGTTGAAATCCACCAGCAAGGTGGAATCGGCCCACAGCACCGCGCCGGTGCCGCGATCTGGCCCGGTATTGGAATTCATGCGCGCGTAATCGACGCTGGCGACGGTGTCGAAGCTGATTTTGGGCCATAAACCCACGCCGCCATCTTGATTGGCGCTTGCCGTTTGCGCGGTGGCGGCGGTTGTGGCCAAGGCAAGCACCGCGCCCAACAGCAGCGGCGGCGTCAATTTGGATTGAACGATTAATTTCATGAGGGTTCCCTTCTTGTTATTCGCCAGTGGCGAGGGCGGGCATGTGCAGGGTGTGATCCATGCCGTTCATGTCCATCGCGCTTTCTGGCATGGGGCCGACGCGCGGGTCGTAGACTTCGATTTGTTGCATCATGCCTTTGTCCTCATGTTCCAGAATGTGGCAGTGGAACATGAAGCGGCCAACGATGATCGGGTCGGTAAAATCCAGGCGTATTTTCACTTCGCCGTGGATGGGAATGTCCACCGTGTCCACCCGGCCTTCAAAGGGCACGTCCTTGCCATTGACGCTGAGCACCTGGAAGGTGATCTGATGAATGTGAAACGTATGCAGTTCATCGGCGGCGTTACGCAGCGTCCATTCCTCGATGCTGCCGAGGGGCACCAGCACGTCCACCCGCGTGTGGTCGAAGGCCGCGTGGTTGATGAAGAAGAGGCCAGTGACCGGGTCCGAAGAAAACGTAATCGAGCGCTCGGCATTGATGGCATCGCCGCGAATCGGCGTCGAGGTTTTTGACGCGGCGATCGTTAACGGCCCCAGCGGCGCTGGCGGCGGCAGCGCGGCGTTGGGCGCGGCGGCCAAAAGCGCGAGATCTTGCGCGGGGAAGGTGTCGCCAGCGGGGCCAGTGGTGGTTTCCTCCGCCACCAGGCGGAAGGAACCGGCGCTCTTCGCCGTCACCAGCACGTCGAGGCGCTCGGCGGGGCCGATGAACACTTCATCCACGCTTTGCGGGCGCAGGATGGGATGCGAATCGCGGCCAATCACCGTTATCTGGTGGCCCTCCAAGGCCAAGCGCAGATAGCCGTTGGCGGTCTGATTGGTGAAACGCCAGAGTTGCGTTTCGCCCGGCTGCATGTCGAGGCGCGGCTGCAATTGGCCGTTGATGGTGCGCATGGTGAAGTTGAAAGGCTTGGGCACCGCTTGCAGGTTGCCGGATTTGTCGGGCGTGAAATCCTTGATGACCAGTATCTGTTCCGTCAAGGGCTTGGTGGCCGGCACTTCGTCTTGAAAACCCTCGATCACCAGCGTACCGCTGAGCCCGCCCATCAACTGGCGTTCGGCGTATTGATGGCCGTGCGTGTGGTACCAGTACACGCCAGGCGGATGAGTCGCCGGAATCGGAATTTCGTAATCCCAGGTTTCGCCCGGCAACACCAGGTGCATGGAGTTGTCGCCGTGGTCCAAGGGCGATACTTCCAGCCCGTGAAAGTGGACGTTGGTCGCCTGCTGCAAATGATTGGTAAGACGCACATGCAGCAC
>JAITMI010000363.1 GCA_031277435.1 Pseudomonadales bacterium | reverse complement strand
AACTTTGATGACATCCGCCCCTATCACGACAGCGAAGTGCGCGCCGTGGTGGAGCGTTTGGCGGCGGATTTGGCCCTGTCCAAGGCGATGGCCAAGTTTCGCCTGCCCACCTTGTACCGCTTTTGGCCGGCGCTCGCCGCGCGCTTGGTGCAAGCGGGGCTCAAGCGCGAACTGCGCGCGGTGCGCAGCGTGCATGACGTGCAGATCATCATCGAAAAATATCTGGACCGCTTGATCGAAAAAACCACCGATGGCCTCACCCATGACGGCCTTGACAAGCTCGACCCCAAGCAGCCCTATCTTTTCATCAGCAATCACCGCGACATCACCATGGACCCGGCGCTGGTGAACTACATGCTCTATCACCAGAATTTCGGCACCTTGCAAATCGCGCTCGGCGACAACCTGCTCAAGCGTCCGTTTTTGTCCGATTTGATGCGGCTCAACAAAAGTTTCATCGTCAAACGCGGCCTGCATGGGCGCGAGCTGCTCGCCGCCAGCAAGAAACTCTCCGCCTACATCAGCCACTGCATTGATACCGGGCAAAATGTGTGGATCGCGCAGCGCGAAGGCCGCGCCAAGGACGGCGTGGATAAAACCGAAACCGCCGTTATCAAGATGCTGCACATGGCCGGGCGCGAGGGCGAAACCAAACTGTCGCTGGCCGCCGCCATGAACCGCCTCAACATCGTGCCGGTGGCGATTTCCTACGAGCTTGACCCCTGCGACGCCGCCAAGGCCGCGGAGCTTTACGCCATCGACAGCGTAGGCTCCTACCAAAAAGACGAGAACACCGACGTCAACAGCATTCTTGCTGGTATGGTCGGTAAAAAAGGCGCGGTGCATGTGAGCTTTGGCGCGCCCCTACGGGTGGAAGAAGGCGCCAACGCCGAGCGGGTGGCCGAATTGATCGACGCGCAAATCGTGGCCAATTACCGCCTGCATGTGCTCAACTATGTGGCGCTGGAAAAATTACAGCCGGATTACATGGATTTTGCCACGCTGCCCGCGCGCTTCGGCGTGAGCGAGGACGCCGTGCGCCGCAAGCGCGAGCTGCTTACGGAACGCTTGAGCAAAATTGACGCGGCGCTGCATCCCTACCTCTTGCGCATGTATGCCAACCCGGTGCTGCGCCAGGCCGAGCTGGCGCGCCAGAGCGCGCCGCACGCGCACGCCAGTTGAACTTTTTGTCCGCCCCTTGATGGGCGCCGCGCCATGCTGACGGACGAACTCAAACAAACCATTCAACGCGCGTATTCGAGCATCCTGAAGCAGCAGTCCTTGCAGACCAGGCCCGGTCAAAAACGCATGATCGCCGAAATCGCCCGCAGCCTGTGCGCGGTGGAGCAAGACGCCGAAGGACATCGCCAAAGCGATGAGCCCGGCGTCTGCGTGGTGGAAGCCGGCACCGGCACCGGCAAAACCCTGGCGTATCTGGTGGCCGCGCTGCCAGTGGCGCAGGCGCTCGACAAAAAACTGGTGATCGCCACCGCCACCGTGGCCTTGCAGGAACAAGTATTGTTCAAGGACATTCCCAGCCTCCTGCAACACAGCGACCTGCGCTTCACCTACGCGCTGGCCAAGGGCCGCGGGCGCTATCTCTGCCTGGCCAAACTCGACAATCTCCTGCGCCATAGCGGCAACGCCAGCCTGGACGCGCTGCGCGATATGTTTCAAACCGACATCAAAGCGCAGGGCGAAACGGAACGCGCGTTATACGAAAACATGCTGGAGCAATTGAGCAGCGGCGCCTGGCAGGGCGACCGCGACGATTGGCCGCAAGTGCTCGATGACAACACCTGGCGCGCGGTAGCGGTGGAACACGGCCAATGCGCCGGCAATCGCTGTTCCTATTTCAGTACCTGCTGTTATTTCCGCAGCCGCAACGATCTCGACAAAGTGGACTGCGTGGTCGCGAATCACGATCTGGTGCTGTCTGACTTGGCGCTCGGCGGCGGCGTAATCCTGCCGTCGCCCGCCGACACCATCTACGTATTCGACGAAGCGCACCAATTGCCGGGCAAGGGCATCAATCATTTCACTCATCAAGTGAAACTGGGCAGTAGCGCGCAGTGGCTGGAACAACTGAGCACGCAGATGCAGCGCGGCGCCGCGCAACTTAGCGAACCCAGCCGTCTGGCGCCCTTGCTGCGCGAGGCGGTTGATCTGGCGCAATCGGCGCAAGCGGCGGCGCGGGAAAATTTGCTCCTGCTGCAAGCCTTCGCCGAACGCGCCGAGAGCAGTTCCGCGCGCGGCGAAACCGCTCAGTTCGTATTCACCGGCGGCGTGGCGCCGCCAGAAGTTTGCACGGCGCTCGATGCTCTGGGGCAGGATTTCGCGCGCCTGGCGGCCAAGCTCGACAAAGTGGTGGCGACTCTCAAGGACAACATGGAAGGCGAGGGCGGCGAAGTCGATAAAGCGCAGGCCGAAACCTGGTTTCTCTCCTTCGGCGCCGCGCAAGTGCGCGTTGAAGCCGCCGCGCTCTGCTGCCTGCATTTTTCCCGCGCCGACGCCAAGGGCGCGATTCCCGAAGCGCGCTGGCTGGTGTTTCACGACGAGATTTACGCGGGTGCGCAACAAGACGTGAGTTTGTTCACCAGCCCCGTATTGGCGGCGGCGGCGCTGCAAGAGCATTTATGGAACACTTGTTACGGAGCGGTACTCACCTCGGCCACGCTCAGCACTTTGGGTAATTTCGCCTTTCTCGCCGAACGCTGCGGCCTGCCGCCGTCGAGCGATTACCACCGCATTCAAAGCCCCTTCAGTTATCAGCAAGCGGCGATATTGCGCTTGCCGAAACAAGGCTTCGACCCCAGCGACACGCAAGCGCACACCCGCGCCATCATCGAGCTGTTGCCGCGCCTATTGACGGAACCCAAGGGCGCGCTGGTACTCTTTAGTTCGCGGCGGCAGCTACTCGATGTGGCCGAAGGGCTCGATCCACTGTTCCGCCGCAAAGTGCTGGCGCAGGACGATTACTCGAAGCAGGAACTCCTGCGCCTGCACAAAGAAGCGGTGGACAAGGGCCAGGCCAGCATCATCTTCGGCCTGGCCTCGCTCGCCGAAGGCATCGACCTGCCCGGCGACTACTGCACGCACGTCGTGATCGCCAAAATTCCCTTCCCCGTCCCCAACGACCCGGTAGACGCCACGCTCGGCGAATGGGTAAAAGCGCAAGGCCGCAATCCCTTTCAGGAAATTTCCGTACCGGAAGCCGCGCTGCGCCTGGTGCAAGCCAGTGGCCGCCTCTTGCGCCGCGAAAGCGATCGCGGCCACATCACCATTTTGGACCAGCGCCTGAGCACCCGCTCCTACGGCCGCGCCATTCTCGATTCGCTGCCGCCTTATCCAAGAGAGTATTTTTGACGCCGCGCAGACAGCGTTTGGCCCGGATGCCGGGGAAATGCCGGATCAGTTTTATAATCCCCAGCTCAGCGGGAACGAGGACAGATCCCATGCGTTTGACTAACTACACCGATTACGCGCTGCGCGTCTTGATTTTCACCGGCGCGGCGCGCGAAACGGTAACCATCAGCACGATTTCCACCGCTTACGGCATTTCCAAGGAACACCTGCGCAAAGTGGTGCATCAATTGGCGCACCTGGGTTATCTGAACACCATGCAAGGCCGCAATGGCGGTTTGACCTTGGGCATGAAGCCCGAAGAAATCAACCTGCGCGCCGTGGTGGAAGCGTTTGAAGCCTCACAATTAGTGGAATGTTTCGACGTAAAAACCAACACCTGCGCCATCAACGGCATGTGCAAACTCAAACACATCCTGCGCGACGCGCAACAAAGTTTTCTCAAAGAATTGGAAAATTACACCTTGAACGATGTGGTGCGTAATCCCTTATTGCAGGTGTTCGTGCGGCGGAAAACGGCGTAAATGGCTCGCGGTTGCGATACGAAGCGTTGCGCGCTTACTGAATAACGCATGGCAGTACCTGGTGGATGGGGAGATGTGAGCGTGGCATGAGTTCTACCGCCACCTTCTTACATTCCAAAACGTCAAGATTGTTAACGGTTATCCAAAAATAAATGCTTGATACGCGCGCAAGTTTTAAATCTAATGAAACCCATGCCGCCTTCTGGTTATACCAATATATCCAAGAGTATAGGACGGTCTATGGCAGTATGGACTTTTTTATGCGCTGAATGGATTCGGCCAGCCCCAAGCCGCAGCGACTTGCTGGATGATGGACGCATGAAGTTCCGGCGTTTGGGGTTTGCCGTTTGAGAGCAACACGCTTTCCAGAAATGCTGGCGGCAGCGCGATGGAGTAAGCCTCGATATACGCAACCAAATCCGCGCGCCATGACCAAACGCCATCGGTAAGCAAGCTGGCGCCGCCCGCGATGGAGGCGCCGGGCTGACGCGGGTCGGGGCTTGCTTCCATCACATCCAGAACGCAGGTGCCATGTGACAGATAGCGGGTGACAAGTTTTTTGATTGATTGGTCCAGGCCGCCAGCAGCCGCGGCGATTGGTACCGCGGCAGCGATTTCGGGGTTTAGTTCCGTCAGGGCGCCGAGAATTTTCATTTTTTTTCCTATCGGTTAAATAGCTTCAATTATGCCTTGGATCAAACGCCGGCAACCCAGGCCACGGTATGCGGAACCATGCGCCGCCGGGGGCGCGCCAGCGGCGCAGGGTGGTAGCGTCGAGGCTTGGGCCGCTGAGGTCGGCGCGCAGGCCGGCGAGCCATTGGCGGCGGCCGGTGAGGAAGGCGTGGCCGTAGTCGTCCCAACTGTCGAAGCAATCTTGAGCGCGCTGCGCGTTGAGCAGCAGCACGCGCCAGGCGCATTCGGGGGTGATCCACTGCATGAGCATGGCGGCGCGGGCGAGCAGGGTGGTGCGCGCGCAGGCGAAGGCGAGCGCGGCGCGCGGGTCGTCGCCCGGCAGCGGGGCTTGCAGGTCCAGGCGGAACCATTGTTGTTCGAAGTGGCGTTGTAGATGGGCGCTGACGTCGGCGTCGCTGGCATCGACGCGCAGGCCGAGCTGATGCAGCAACTGGTTGCGCAAGGCGCTGCCGCTGGCGGCGGGCGGCGTTTGCGCGGCGGGGTCGAAAAATTCGTTTGCCGCGGCGGCTTCGGCATAGGGCAGCGCGAGCAGCAGGGCGGCGTGTTTGCGCGGGGTGAAGCGCGGGCGGCGCAAGAGATAATTCGTCAAGAATGGGATCAGCGGCGTCATGGGGATGTGGTCCGCTTGGCTTCGTTCTGGAACGACGCATCATATTGTGGCCAGGGTATATCTTCGGTGGCAAAGACCGCGGCGTTATCGGCGCTGGTGGATACGCCAAGTAGCGCGCGCGCCGCGTAGCGCACGGCGGCACAGTGGCAGCGTTCGCGCAAGAGTTCTGGTTGACGCGCGGCGACTAGCCACTCTGCCGCCGCCGTGGGTTGGCTCAGTTGGCGGTACAGGCGTGGATATTGACCGACGAGTTGAATTTGCGAGGCGGTGTCCATTACGTATTCGATGCGCCGCCAGCCCGTGGGCGTGCGCGCAATGCCCATGACGATGGCGTCGGGCGGGGTGTAGGCGCTCGTTTGTAGCGTGTTCAGGCAGGCGAGCACGTCGTCCACGTAACGCGCGATGGGCGGGCGATTTTGTTTGCCTTTGATTTGATCGACGTCGAGCTTGCCAGCGGCGTTGACGCTGAGGCTGAGAGTGATGTGCGGCTGGCCGCTCGCATCACGAAAGCTCAAGAGGCGCAGCGTGCCGGCCTCGATGGCTTCCGCGTAGCGTTCGCCGTAGCCGCCGGTCAGCGCCTTGGGGTCGTGAAACTGGCCCAGGCAGTGGCGCATGGCGTAACTTTCGAAGGCCATTTCGGCGCGCAGATAGGGACTGTCTGGTAAAAATTCGACGAAGCGGCCCGCTGGCGTTTGCAGTAGCGCGCGGCTTGCTTCCGGATGGCTTTGACGCCAGCCGCGCGCGAGGCGCTGTTCTATGTCGGCGTGTTCCTTTTGCCATAGCGCGATGGCTTGCGGGCAGTTGATGCGCTGCAATTTTCCTTCCAGCCGCGTGCCTTTGCGCGCGTCGAGAAATTCCACCAGTTGCGCTTCCAGCGCCAATAGTTGCGGCTCGGCGGGGTCGATCCAGACCACGGGCGCGAGCGGAGCGTCCGGTGTTTTCGCCGCGCCGAAACGCGCGCTGACCCATTTCGGCGGCGTTGCCGTGCCCAGCGCCTGGCAGGCTTCGCCGAGCGAGTTTATTAGATTGACTGGTTCAAAATTGGAAGCGAGGTGGCGGTAAAAATGATTCAGCAGCCAGGCGCGTACTGCTTCATCATCGCCACGAGTGAGGCTGCGCGCCTTGATGCCGGCCTTGAGCTGGCCAGCGTTGAGCGCGTTGCGCGGCGCGTAGGGAGTGCTCGCGGCGGCGGCGCTCATCACCAAACTTTCCATCACCAAATTTTCCACCAGGGTTTGCGCAGCACTTGATTGCAATACGCCAGTTTATTGTCGATGAGCGTGAGATCCTCCTTGCTCAGCGCGGCGCCTCCCTGGCGCGTGTGCTGTTGCAGCGCGGCTTCGTAGAACACCTTGGCTTCGGCTTCGCGGTCGAGCAGGTAGGCGGCGCCGCCAGCGTACATCAGGGTGCGCGGATCGTCGATTTTTTGCAGTTGCTGACGCATTGGTTCATAAATGGCAAGCGCCATATCGCGGTAGTGTTCCGCGCCGCCCAGTTGGCAAAAATACAGCCGGGTGGTCAGCGCGGCGTGGGACAGGTTCGCTTCGTCTTCATCGTTCTGGCGTTGCCAGTGCGCCAGGCGTTCCAGCCAGGCTGGCATTTCGCTGACGCGGCCAAGATGGTAGAGCGCAATGAATATCTGGCCGACCCAATAGTCGGCGCTATCTGGCACTTCGCCGTGTTGCGCTGTGAATTGCCAGAGGTCTTCCGCGGCTTTGACGACGTTCGCGTAGTCATCCAGCGCGTCGTAACCACGCAGAACGCCGAGGTAATTTTCCTGAAATGGACTGGCGGCGATGCCGGCTTTGTGGAGTTCAATCGCCTCCCGGTAACGCTGGCTATCCTCGGCGTAGCGTATGCCCAGGTTGTTGCAGAGCATGGCGTACAGGTGCGCGCTGGCGTCGCCGGGCTGCCCTTGGCCATTTTGGAAAAATCGTTCCATGCGCGCGCGGCCTTGTTCGTACACCGCGGTTGCCAGCGCGCGAAGTTGCGCCTGCGCCTTGGCGCGTTCGGCGGCGGGGAGGCTGCTCAGGTAAGGCGGTTCCTGGGCATTGGTAAATAGATTCAGCCGTAAACCGGCATAGTTGTAACAATCGAAGGCGCTTTCGAGTTCGGGCGGCGGCTCGGCCAGCGCGGCGAACACGCCCTGCAC
>JAITMI010000350.1 GCA_031277435.1 Pseudomonadales bacterium | reverse complement strand
GCCAACTTTACTGATTTCCTCTTTTCCCGATTTCTTGATTTCTGCATAAAGACTCAGCCGAATGCCGGAATACTGAAATAGCCACCACACGGCGCTGAGCAAGATTTGCCGCGGATTATGGGGCGTAAGGATGGAAACAAAGTGTACATTTTACGGATATCACGCCAAGCTCGTAATAACGTCAGCGAGCGGCGCGCGTTGACGGTCAGCGTGTAGCGAGCAGTTTTGTTGCTATCAATTTTCTATTTTCTTGTCATTTCTTTCGCCGCCGCGTTATCTCGCCTACGTATGCGGCTTTTTTTTCATAAATTTATTTGCAAATTAATTTTGTTCTTACAGCACGGGCGGCGGCACGCGGCGGAAGCGTTTGTCGGTGTACCAGCTAACTTCTTCGGCGTGCCGGTCCACCTGATCGGCCACGCCCAAGACCAGCGCGAACAGCGCCATGCGGATCAAGACGCCGTTGTCGGTCTGGCGGAAGATGGCGAGGCTGGGGTGCTCGTTCATGTCGTTGTCGAGTTCGTTGGCCTCGGCGCGGGAATCGCGCGGCAAGGGGTGCATGATGACCGTGTTCGGTTTGCAGTGCTGGGTGTAGATGGCCTGGTTGAGGCGGAATTTGCCGCGATAAAGGTCAGCTTCTTCCTGGCTGGGGAAGCGTTCTTCCTGAATGCGCGTCAGATATACCGTATCGTTGCCGTGCAAGCCTTCCGCCATGTCGTCGGTTTCCACCACGGTGTGGCCGGCGCGGCGCAACTGTTCCACAATTTCGCCCGGCATCGCCAACGCGCGCGGCGACACCAGCGTGAAATGAATATCGCGGTACAGACTCAGCAATTTGCTCAGCGAATGCACGGTGCGGCCATGTTTGAGATCGCCCACCATGGCGATGCGCAGCTTGTCCACCGCGCCGCTGATGCCCAATTCCTTGCGGATGGTGTACAGATCGAGCAGCGCCTGCGAGGGATGTTCGGAAGGCCCATCGCCCGCGTTCACCACCGGCACGCGGCTGGCGCGCGCGAATTCCTCCACCGACCCGGCGCTGGGATGCCGCATGGCGATGATGTCGCTATAGCCGCTGATGACACGCGCGGTGTCGTAAAGACTTTCGCCCTTGGAAATCGCCGACACTTTGATGCCGGTGGTTTCGCGTACATGCCAGCCCAAGAGATTGAAGGCGCAGCCGAAACTGACGCGAGTGCGCGTGGAAGGTTCAAAAAACAAATTGCCGAGAATGGCGCCATCGAGCACGCGCGTGCGTTTTTCGCGCCGCGCGTAAGGTTCCATGGCGTCGGCCACCTGGAACAAACGCTCCACGTCGGCGCCGTCGAACTGGCTGATGGAAAGTATGTGAGCGCCGGTGAAGTGCATGGAACGCGATCCTGAATTGAGAGTTGATGCCAGGGTAAGGCGGGCGGGATTTTACACGGTCCACGGCCAAGTAGCCTGTTTGGCGCGAAAGCGCTAGGCTTTGAATCTCATCACCCGAGGAATACTCATGGCCAGTCTGTTCTGGCACGACTACGAAACCTTTGGCGGCGATCCGCGCCGCGATCGCCCTTGTCAGTTCGCGGGGCTGCGTACCGATCTCGATCTGAACCCCATCGGCGAGCCCGTGATGCTGTACTGCCAGCCGGCGCCCGATTTTTTACCCGATCCTACGTCCTGCCGTATTACCGGCATCGGCCCGCGCCGGGCTTTGGCACAAGGGCTGCGCGAGGCGGAATTTTGCGCGCGCATTCTGGCCGAGTTTCGTGAAAGCGCTACCTGCGCGGCGGGTTACAACAGTTTGCGTTTTGATGACGAAATCAGCCGCAATCTGTTCTACCGCTGCCTGCATGATCCTTACGAACGCGAATGGAAGAACGGTAATTCCCGTTGGGATATTATCGACCTGGTACGCATGACGCAGGCGCTGCGGCCCGAGGGCATCGTGTGGCCACAGCGCGAGGACGGCCTGCCGAGCTTCCGCTTGCCGCAGATCACCGAGGCCAACGGCATCGCGCATGAAGCGGCGCACGATGCCATGAGCGATGTCCACGCCACCATCGCCGTGGCGCGCTTAATCAAACAAAAGCAGCCAAAACTTTATGATTTTTATTTCGCGCTGCGTGACAAGCATCGGGTGCTGGCGCAAATTGATTTGGCCTGGCATACGCCGCTGGTGCATGTGTCGCAGCGTTTCGCGGCGGAGCGCGGCTGCCTCGGCATCGTGCTGCCTTTATGTAAACATCCGGTCAATAACAATGGCATCGTCAGCGTCGATCTGCTGCGCGATCCCGCGCCCTGGCTGCAACTCGACGCCGCCGCCATCCGCGAACGGCTCTACACGCGCGGCGCGGATTTGGCTGAAGGCGAGGAACGCATCGGTCTGAAAACCATTCACATCAACCGCTGCCCGGCACTGGCGCCGCTGAACGTATTGACGCCCACTGTTCTGGAACGCTATCGCATCGATTTGGCGCAGGTGCAAGCGCGGCGCGAACAAATTTTGGCGCAGCCGAATTTGTTGGAAATCTTACGCGAAGTATTCAGCGAAGCGGCGCCGGCCAGTAGCGATGACCCTGACCTCATGCTCTACAGCGGCGGTTTTTTCAGCGACGCCGACCGCCGCCTGATGCAGCAAGCGCATACCATCGCGCCGCCGCGCCTGCGGGAATTGCAGGCGCGTTTTCAGGATCCGCGTCTGCCCGAACTCTTGTTCCGCTTTCGCGCTCGCAACTACCCCGCCACGCTCGATGCGCAAGAGGCACAGCGCTGGCGCGCGCACTGCGCAGGCCGTCTGCGCGGTGAGATACCGGGTGCGGGCTTGAGCATGGACGCCTTCACCGAGCGCCTCGCCACCGAAACCGAATTGCCGTCCTCCCTGGCGCAAGAATTGACGGACTATGCGCGCGAACTGGCGGTGCGGGCGGGGCTGGCTTATCCCTGAGGCGGCGATTCAGGGCGCAACATGGCTGAATACATTGAACTTATTGCCATCGAGATCGCGGAAATACCCCGCATAAAAGCCCGGCCCGCCCTCCGCGCGCGGGCCGGGCGCGCCTTCGTCGGTGCCGCCCAAGGCCAGTGCCTTGGCATGTAGTGCCCGCACCTGTTCCGGCGTTTGCACCGCCAAGGCCACCATCACGCCATTGCCCACCGTGGCGCGGCCCTTGTCCCAGGGCACGGTGAGCGCCACGCCCGGCTGATCGTGGCCGCGGCCCCAGCACACGAAATGGCCGGGAGCCTCCATGAGGCGGGGAATGTCGAGGAGGCCGAACAAGTCATCGAAAAAAGC
>JAITMI010000313.1 GCA_031277435.1 Pseudomonadales bacterium | reverse complement strand
TTGCGGTCTTGTGAAAGATTCCCTAAGAACTCATCACCTGACGCGGAAACTGCGCATAGTTTTCCCAGCGAGTGGGTTTTTCCGGCATTTCTTCCGGCGTGGCCTGTACCTGGCCGCTGACGTCGATGGCGCGCGATACCAGCGTGTGTTCGCCCGGCGTGGCGCCGCGCCAGACCAAGCTGAAAGGTTTCCAAGAATACGCCGAGGCTTGCGGGTCGATCGTGGCGGCTTGCCAGGGGCCGCCGTCGATGCTGACTTCGATGGCGCGTAGCGGCGTGCCGTCATTGAGGGCGAAACCCATGATGGTGTGCGCATCGCCGCTCTTGGTGACGCGCACGATGGCGGACTTGAGACGGATTTTCGTGACCGAGCGTTCTTCCCAGCGTTCTTCGCCGCCAATGTCGATTTTGCTCAGCGTTACGTAATCGCGCGCCATGAAGCGGCCCATGAAGCGGCGGTCCTGTACATGGATCTGCGCCAGCCACTTGACGTTGGCGACGCCGTACCAGCCAGGGACGATCAGCCGCAGCGGCGCGCCGTGGTAATGCGGCAGCGGCTCGCCGTTCATCTCCCAGGCGAGAATGGCGTTGGCGTTGAGCGCGTCGTCGATGTGCAGGCTGCGCCCGAACGATTGTTCCACGCTCAGGTTGCGGATGTTTTCCGTGCCTTTGTCGTGGCCGTAGAACACCACTTCGAGCGCGTCCTGACGCAGCCCGGCTTCGCGCAAGAGATCGCGCAGCGAACAGCCCACCCAGCGCGCGTTGCCGATCAGCCCTTGGAACATGCCGCCGCCATTGCCGCCGCATTCAAAACCAACGTCAATCTCGACCCGTGGCCGCGCCTTGAGCTGATCGAGCGTGAATTCGAGCGGGTTATCCACCAGGCCAGTGAGCTTGAGCGTGTAGCCGGCGGCATCGACTTCGGGCTGGTTGTAGTGCTGGACGATGTAGAACTCCTCATTGGGCGTGTAAAAGCCGTCGATGGCGCGCGTGTCGAGAAAGTGGATGGCGCCGGGGGTAACCGGCGGCGCGGTGAAATTGGGCGGCATGTCGGTGAAGGGCACCAGTTCTTCCTCCGCGCCCAGCGCGAAGCGCGACCACAAGGGCAGGGCGCTCAAGGCGGCGCCGGCCACGGAAGCGCGCAATATATCGCGGCGCGGCAAGGCCGTGGCGAGGCCGGCGGCTGAAGGTATCGATGGCATATTGTTGTTGTCGTGCTCGCTCATAAAGTCCCTCCTCGGGCGCTACGGCAGAGGCCGTATGAAAAACGGCCGCATGAAAAAGTGGCCGTGCTGGAAACAGTGGATGGAAACGCCCGGTGATTATTCCCTTGATTTTTCGTTGCCGTCAAACGCCGCGTGCGGGCGCGTGGGCGGAGTCCTTTCCAATTGTTGTGCCAGGGCGCTGATTCGGAGAACATGCCGCCGCCAATTCACCATGAGGGATCATCAGTCATGCCGTTTTCATCCACTGGCGCCTCCGAGCCTTTGCCGGCGGGCTTCGTTTACGCGCAAGAATTGCTGCCGCAACTGTGCGTGGACTTGGTGTATTGCAAGAGCGGCAATTTCATCGGCGAACCCATCACCGGTTATGAGGCCGAGCGCTTGATCCTGACCCGCGCGGCGACCTTGGCGCTAGGCGAAGTACAGACGGAATTGGCGCACTTCGGCCTCGCGCTCAAGGTCTTTGATGGTTATCGCCCGCAGCGCGCCGTGGACCGTTTCATTGCCTGGACGCACGAGGCGGGCGATCTGCGCATGAAAGACCTTTACTACCCGAGAGTCGATAAAGAACGCTTGTTCCCTGATGGTTATCTGCTGGCGCGTTCAGCGCACTCGCGCGGCA
Source organism: Pseudomonadales bacterium (assembly GCA_031277435.1). Classification (GTDB taxonomy): domain Bacteria; phylum Pseudomonadota; class Gammaproteobacteria; order Pseudomonadales; family Pseudohongiellaceae; genus CAILUG01. The sequence continues at coordinate 4,605 of JAITMI010000313.1, read as the reverse complement.
GCACGGTGGATTTGACGCTGATCGACGCGCACGGCGCGGCGGAACTCGACATGGGCACGCGCTTTGATTTTTTCGATCCCAGTTCCTGGCCGCAAAGCCAGGAAGTGAATGCCGCGCAGCGGGCGCACCGGCTGTTACTGCGCGAAGTGATGCACCGGCATGGCTTTGTGGGCGTGGCGGAGGAATGGTGGCATTTCACGCTGCGTGATGAGCCGTTTGTGGACGGGTATTTTGACTTTGTGGTTCGTTAAGGGCCTCTGAGCGGCTCCCCCGCGGAGTTGCATGTTGGAGAGTGTTTTTCGCATGAGCGCGCTGTTGTTGCTTATCTTCGTGGCTTCCTTGGGCTTGACGGCGGCCTGGCTGGGGTATTCCCTGTGGCGTCAGCGGCTGGATGCGCCGAATGCGCGCAGTTCGCATTCGCGGCCTACGCCAACCAGCGGCGGGGTAGGGTTTTGTACCGTATCGCTCTTGGGTGTCGCCCTCTTGTGGGTGAATGCCGCCTTGAGCGGGCGCGAGGCGCTGGCGCTCTTGCTGGGCGCGGCGCCAGCGCTGCTTGGTTTTGTCGATGACGGTCATAATCTCAGCATCCGCTTGCGCCTGTCGCTGCAAATGGCGCTGCTCTTGGCCTTGCTGCTGCTCTTGCCCGCGCTGCCATCGCCGCAATTTGGCGCTTGGCGGCTGCCGCTACCATTATTGACTCCTTTGTTATTTATCTATGGTCTGTGGCAAATCAATTTTTATAACTTCATGGATGGCATCGATGGCCTGGCGGTGAGCCAGGGCTTGTTCGTGAGTCTGAGCCTGGCCTGGTTTTGCGCCCTAGGCGGCGCGCCGACTTTGGGTATCGCTGCCTTGGGTTTGGCCTCTGCGCTGGCGGCCTTCGCGGTTTACAACATGCCGCCGGCACGGCTCTTCATGGGCGATGTGGGCAGCAATTTTCTGGGCTATGCGTTTGTCGCGCTGGGACTTTTGGCGGTGCGCGCTGGCGCGCTCAGTTATTGGAGCTGCCTGATTCTGATGGGCAGTTTTATCAGCGACGCTACCCTTACCCTCATCGCGCGTATGCGTAGCGGGGCCGTGTGGTACCATGGCCACCGCACTCACGCCTACCAATTACTTGCCCGGCATTGGGGCAGCCACACCAAGGTGATGCTGCTGTATCTGAGCGTGAATGTGGCGTGGTTGTTGCCGCTGGCGCTATTGAGCAAGCGTTACGCGCAGCAGGGCTGGTGGCTCGCACTGTGCGCCTTGGCGCCGCTCTTGTGCGCAAGCTGGCTCATTCGCCGCCGTCTCTTGTGGCAAGACCAGAGCGCGGCAAGACCAGACGCTGATTCACCTTGAACACGAGTAGCCTTTGATGAAATCCGCCCCGTTCTCGCTATCCCGCCCGCTCAAGCACAGTTTCATGATGCTCACCGACGGCATCTTGATCGTGCTGGCGCTGTGGCTTTCCCTGGTGCTGGTCGATCCGCGCTTCTTCGCGCTGCATCAAGCGGATACGTACACCGTACTCTTCGCGCTCAGCGCCGTATGCAGCGTGGCGGTGTTTTATCAGGCGGGTCTCTACCGCACCGTACTTTTGTACATGGGCATCCAATCGGGGCTGGTGATTTTCAAGGGCATCACCATCAGCACCATGCTTATTGGGCTGATCGTTTATGTTACCGATGCCTTGAGTTTGCCGGGCAAGGTTCTGGTGGTGTTCTGGATGACGGCGCTGCTCAGCGTGGGCGGCTTGCGCTTCGCGATCAAACTGATGATGCAGAACGTGCTGCATAATTTCCGCCCGCGCGAACCCGTCATCATTTACGGCGCCGGCAGCTCCGGCATGCAGTTGGTGGCGGCGCTGAACAATGGTGAACAATATCTGCCGGTGGCCTTCGTCGATGACAGCGAAGCCTTGGTGGGCAACACGGTGCATGGCATCCGCGTATACAGCCCGGCGGCGATCCGCGAATTGATCGACGACTATGCCGTGCGCCAGATCCTGCTGGCGATGCCCTCGGCCACGCATGGCGAACGCAAGCAGATTCTCAACAAACTCGAATGTTATCCGGTGCATGTGCGCACGGTGCCGGATATGTTCGACATTCTTTCCGGCAATGTGGCCGTCGATGAAATCCGCGACATCGACATCGAAGATTTACTTGGCCGCGACATTGTACCGCCCGATCCACAACTGATGAGCGCCTGCATCCGCGCCAGCAACGTGTTGATCACCGGCGCTGGCGGCTCCATTGGTTCGGAACTGTGCCGGCAGATCATCAAGCTCAAGCCCAGCACAATGGTGCTGTACGACAATTTTGAATATGGCCTGTACACCATCGAGAGCGAACTGAAGGAAATTCAGAAACTGCTCGAACATGGCCGCGACATCAAGATTATCGCCATGCTCGGCTCCATCCGTAATCAGGACCAGGTAGAAAGCGCCTTGCGCAAGTTCAATATCCGCACCGTTTACCACGCCGCCGCCTACAAGCATGTGCCGATGGTGGAAAAAAACGTGGTCGAAGGCGTGCGCAACAATGTGTTCGGCACTTACGTGCTGGCCAAGGCGGCGGATAAATTTCAAGTCGAAAATTTCGTGTTCGTCTCCACCGACAAAGCGGTGCGCCCCGCCAACGTGATGGGCGCCACCAAGCGTTTCGCCGAACAAATCCTGCAATCGTTATCCGCCCGCGGCAGCCGCACCAAGTTTTCGATGGTGCGTTTCGGCAACGTGCTCGGCTCGTCGGGCTCGGTGGTGCCGCTGTTTCGCCGGCAGATCGCGCGCGGCGGCCCGGTCACCGTGACGCATTCCGAAATGACGCGCTATTTCATGACGGTGCAGGAAGCGGCGCAATTGGTGATCCAGGCGGGCTCGATCGCCTCGGGCGGCGACGTGTTCGTACTCGACATGCACGATCCGGTGCGCATCGTCGATCTGGCCAAGAAAATGATTCACCTGATGGGCTACATCATCAAGGACGAACACCGCCCCAACGGCGACATCGCCATCGAATACACCGGCCTGCGCCCCGGCGAAAAGCTGTATGAAGAACTATTGATCGGCGAACAGGTAACCGGAACCGATCATCCCAAAATCATGCGCGCCGAGGAAGATTTTTTGTCTTGGGAAGCATTACAAGACTTACTCAAACGCCTGGAACACTCCTGCGCCGCGCTCGACCCCCTGCAAATCCGCGAAGTGCTGAGCGAAGCCATCGGCGGCTTCATCTCCAAGGAAACCGTGCGCGATCCCCTGCTCGAAGCGCAAAAAGCGGCGCGGCAACGCGAAGATGAGAGCAAGAAGGTGCTGCCGTTGTTCAAGACCAGCGCTTGAGATATGAAGATATTCATATTCAGTGCCGCTATTGCCGTGGGCCTTCAATCGTGCCGCCGTCTCTATTTTTCTCTCGTTATCCGTTCGATTGCCGTGATGGGAAATAATTCGGAGTGGATGGGGAGTTTTGGTTTTGTAAGAGGCTCAGAGCTTCCTCACGCAATGACGAACAATCAATGATTAACAAACAACGCGCCGTAGTGCTCCTGTCTGGCGGCCTCGATTCCACCACCTGTCTCGCCTTGGCGAGGCAACAAGGTTATGACTGCTATGGCCTGAGCTTCGACTACGGCCAGCGCCATCGCAGTGAGCTTACCGCCGCAGAGCGTATCGCGCAGGAGGCGCAACTATGCGACTACAAAGTGGTGAAGCTGGACCTGGGCGGCATCGGCGGTTCCGCGCTCACCGATCTCTCGCTTGATGTGCCGCGGCAGGAGAGCGCCGGTATCCCGATCACCTACGTGCCGGCGCGCAACACGGTGTTTCTCGCTTACGCCTTGGCCTGGGCCGAGGCGCTGCAAGCCCAGGCGATTTTCATCGGCGTCAACGCCATGGATTATTCCGGCTATCCCGACTGCCGCCCAGCCTTCATCGACGCCTTCCAAACCCTGGCGAATCTCGCCACCAAAGCCGGCGTTGAAGGCCATACGCTGCGCATTGAGGCGCCCTTGATCGCGCTGAGCAAGGCCGAAATCATCCGCGCCGGCCTCGCCGCGGGCGTCGATTACGGCGCCACGGTGTCCTGTTATCAAGCGGATAGCGAAGGCCGCGCCTGCGGCGTGTGTGATAGCTGCCGCTTGCGCCGCAAGGGTTTTCTGGAAGCAGGCGTCGCCGATCCCACCCGCTACCGCCAGCTTTAGGCGCGAAAATTGCTTGAATTTTGGCGGCGGATGAGTACCATGTGCGCCTTTCTTGAGACGGGCACCCCCAAGGGTCGTTAGCTCAGTGGTAGAGCAGTTGGCTTTTAACCAATTGGTCGAAGGTTCGAACCCTTCACGACCCACCAGTCCTCTCAATTAAAATCAACATGTTACGCCGCTCGATTTTGGGGGTTTCTGGCGACCGTTCCCATAGAATCGGCAACTGTTCCCAATCATTTTGGTTAGCCTCTCACTTTTTCTCAGCGGCACCACTTCCTCAGTTCTCCTTCCGTAGGCCCTTTGCGTAGTCGCGGTATTCAAATGGCCGCGTGCTTGCTGGTTATCGTGGTCTCGACTCTTGCGTCAATCCCATTTGCGGCGCTCAGCGCGATTATTGGGTTTCGGCTCGGTGAGCGGGAAGCG
>JAITMI010000294.1 GCA_031277435.1 Pseudomonadales bacterium | reverse complement strand
GCGGCGATTATCGAGCCGGACGCGCTGGCCGCCATTCGCCTGACGCTCGCCGTGGCGCTGGTGTCGGTGCCTTTGAACCTGGTGTTCGGGGTGGCGGCAGCCTGGCTGATCGCCAAGTTCGAGTTTCGCGGCAAGCAGATATTGCTCACTTTTATTGACCTGCCGTTCTCGGTATCGCCGGTGATCGTGGGTTTGATGTACGTGCTGTTATTCGGCGCCAACGGCCACTTTGGCGCCTGGCTGGCGCGGCATGATTTGCACATCGTTTTTGCCCTGCCAGGCATTTTGCTGGCGACGATTTTCGTTACTTTTCCCTTCGTCGCGCGCGAATTGATTCCGCTGATGCAGGCGCAGGGCCGCGAAGAAGAGGAAGCGGCGGTGGTGCTCGGCGCCAGGGGCTGGCAGGTGTTCTGGCACGTAAGTTTGCCCAATATCCGCTGGGCGCTGTTGTATGGCGTGATTCTCGCCAACGCACGCGCCATGGGCGAATTCGGCGCGGTGTCGGTGGTGTCGGGCAAGATTCGCGGCGCCACCACCACGCTGCCGCTGCAAGTGGAAATTCTCTACAACGAATACAACTTCGCCGCCGCCTTCGCGGTGGCCTCGCTCTTGGCCTTATTGGCCTTGGTGACGCTGGTAATCAAAACCTGGGTAGAAAGGAAAGCCGCATGAGCATCGTAGTGCGCGACATCAATAAACGCTTCGGCGCCTTCGTGGCGCTCGATAACGTGAGCCTGGATTTTCCCGAAGGCGAACTGGTGGCCTTGCTCGGCCCCTCGGGCTGCGGCAAAACCACGCTGTTGCGCATCATCGCCGGGTTGGAACAGCCCGATAGCGGCACGGTGCTGCTCGAAGGCATTGATGCCACCCATCGCCATGTGCGCGAACGGGAAGTGGGCTTCGTGTTTCAGCACTATGCCTTGTTCAAACACATGAGCGTGTTCGACAACGTGGCCTTTGGCCTGCGCATGAAACCGCGCCGGCAGCGGCCAAGTGAAACGCTTATTCAAGAAAAAGTGCATGAATTATTGAACCTGGTACAACTCGACTGGCTGGCCGATCGCTACCCCGCGCAATTGTCGGGCGGGCAGCGCCAGCGCATCGCCTTGGCGCGGGCGCTGGCGGTACAGCCGCGCGTGCTCTTGCTCGATGAACCCTTCGGCGCGCTCGACGCCAAGGTGCGCAAGGAACTGCGGCGCTGGCTGCGTCAGTTGCACGAGGAATTGCACGTCACTTCCATTTTCGTTACCCACGATCAAGAAGAAGCGCTGGAAGTGGCGGATCGCGTGGTGTTGATGAACCACGGCAAAGTGGAACAGCAAGGCGCGCCGCAAGAGGTTTACAATCACCCCGCCACGCCCTTCGTGTACAGTTTTCTCGGCTCGGTGAACCTGTTTCATGGCCGGGTGGAGCAAGGCGGCGTGCAGGTGGGCGCGGCGCGCCTGGCGGAGGCGGCGGATTTCGACGAAGGCGCGGACGTAGTGGCCTACGCGCGGCCACATGAACTCGATATCGTGACTGACCCGGCGGCGCGCGAAGGCTTGGTGGCGCGCATCACTCGCGTGTTGTTCCTCGGCGGCAATGGCCGGGTGGAACTGGAATCCTTGGACCAGAACCAGCATTTTGAAGTGGAATTGCCACTACGCCAGGCGCAAGCGTTACAATTGCACGCAGGACAACAAGTACGCTTGGTTCCCTCGCGGCTGCGCCTGTTCGAGCGGAAGCAACATACGCCGGACGCCGCCCGCGCGCGAGGCACGGCGTGAACGGGAAAATCAGCATGAATTTTCAGCAACTGCGCATCGTGCGCGAAACCGCGCGGCGTAATTTCAATCTGACCGAGGTGGCGAATACGCTCTATACCTCGCAGTCCGGCGTATCCAAGCACATCAAGGATCTTGAGGACGAATTGGGCCTGGAGATTTTCATCCGCAAAGGCAAGCGCCTCTTGGGTTTTACTGAACCGGGGCGTCAACTACTCAAGATCGTGGAACGCTTGCTGCTCGACGCGCAGAACATCCGCAATTTGGCCGATCAGTACAGCCGCCAGGACGAAGGCGAACTGGTCGTCGCCACCACTCACACCCAGGCGCGCTACGTATTGCCGGGCATCGTGGCGCAATTTCGCCAGCGCTACCCCAAGGTGCGCTTGCAGTTACACCAGGGCAGCCCGGCGGAAATTGCGCAACTGTTGATCGAGGGCCGCGTGGATATCGGCATCGCCACCGAAATGCTCGCCGATGTGGAAGGATTGGTCTCTTACCCCTATCACCGCTGGCATCACGGCGCGCTGGTGCCGGAAGGCCACCGGCTCACGCAAATAGAACCCTTAACTCTGGAGAGCATCGCCGCCGAACCGATCATCACCTATCACGAAGGCTTTACTGGCCGCGCGCTGATTGAACAAACTTTCCATAACGCCGGCCTCAACTCCGACATCGTGCTCGCCGCCCTCGACGCCGACGTCATCAAATCCTACGTCGAGCTCGGCATGGGCGTTGGCATCATCGCCGCGCTGGCCTACAACCGTGAACGCGACACGGGCCTGACGCTGCTCGATTGCTCGCATCTCTTTCCCGAAAACATCACCCGCCTGGCGGTGCGCGAAGGTCATCTGTTACGCCATTACGCCTATGATTTCATCGGCCTGTGCAGCGAGCGGGTGTTGGAGCAGATCAATATTTTCAATGGCAAGTGAGCAAGGCGGCGTAAACAACGGCACTACCGAAGGGCCGCCGCGCGCGCCTATAATGCGGCCCCATGCCGCAAACCCTCCCCCTTCACACGCTATCTTCCTGGCAGGAACAACTGGCCGATCTGCTTACTGATCCGCTGGAGCTATTGCGTTGCCTGAATTTACAGCCTAGCGAAGTCGGCTATAGCGAAGCCGCGCTGCACGAATTTCCCCTGCGCGTGCCGCGCGCTTACGTGGCGCGTATGCGGCCAGGCGACGCGCGCGATCCGCTCTTGTTGCAAGTCTTGCCCGCGCTGGCGGAACTGGCGCAAACGCCGGGCTATGCCTTGGACCCACTGGAAGAAGCCAGCGCCACCGTGGCGCCGGGCATTCTGCATAAATACCAGGGCCGCGTGTTGCTGATTACTACGCAAGCCTGCGCGATTCATTGCCGCTACTGTTTCCGCCGCCATTTTCCCTATGCCGATAATCGCCAGAGCCGCGCGGATTGGGAACAAAGCCTGTGCTATATCGAGCGCGACGGCAGTATCGAAGAAGTGATCTTGAGCGGCGGCGACCCCTTGGCCTTATCGGCGTCTCATTTGGACTGGTTGTTCGAGCGTCTGCGCCGCATCCCGCATTTGCGCCGTTTGCGCCTGCATACGCGGCTGCCGCTGGTGTTGCCGGATCGCGTCGATGCGCGGCTATGCGAACAGCTCCGCGCCCTGCCCTGGCCGGCGGTGGTGGTGCTGAGCGCCAACCATGCGCGGGAATTTGACGCCGCGGTCGATAGCGCCTGCGCCAAACTGCGAGAAGCGGGCGTGACATTGCTCAACCAAAGCGTGCTCTTGGCTGGCATCAATGATGAAGCAGAGCCGCTCACCGCGCTGAGCCAGCGCCTGTTCTCCGCCGGCGTGCTGCCTTATTACCTGCACCTGCCCGATCCGGTGCAAGGCACCGCGCACTTCGACGTAAGCCTGGCGCGCGCGCAAGAGTTGCTGGCCACGCTGCGCGCGCGCCTGCCCGGCTACCTGGTACCGCGCCTCGTACGCGAAGAAGCCGGCAAACCCGGCAAAACCCTTCTATAATCGCCCCTTCGCCATCTTGCGCACAGGACACCATCGACGCCCACGGCAGGGCACGGAAACCTTTTATGGCATTGAAGTATAAAATCACCATCGCGTTCGGCCTCTTGCTCACCTTGATCGTCGCCGGCTTCTGGCTGGCTTTGAAACTGCAATTGCAGCAGTCGCTGAAACAGCAAACGGAAACCATCGGCCTGATTCTCGCCAAGCAGATGTCCGGCTCCGTCACTGAACTCGTGCTCGCTAACGACGTGCTGGGCCTGAACGTGGTGGTAAACCAATTGGTACAGGAACCCGGCATCACCCGCGCCGCGATCAGCGATGTCGATGGCATCGTGCTCGCCAGCGCCGCGCGCGATGGCATGGCGCCCGCCAATACCGCCACCACCTATCAAGCCGCGATCACGCTGCAAGGCTTGGTGGCGGGGCAGGTACAACTTTCACTCGACGAAAATCTGCTGCGCACGCCGCTCACTCAGCCGCAAGTGGCGTTCTATGGCGCCATTATCGGCGGCTTGGTCATAACGCTGATTTTGGCCTTCTGGCTGGCCGCCGGCGTGAGCAGGCCGCTGCGCGAACTCTTGCATGACATCGACCACCCCGAGGAAGACGAAACTCCACGTTTGCCCGCGAGCGGCGAAGTGGGGCAAGTGCAACAGCGCGTCTATGAATTATTGCACCGGCAAGTGGAGCTGGAAGAACAACTGAGCAACGCCGGCCTGCCCGACCCCGCCGATGACGAAGCCGTGCCCAGTAGCGCGCGGCGCCGCCTCGCCACCTTGCTGGTGGTCTCGGTCAAGGACAGCCAGCGAGTGGTGGAACTGCTCAACGCCGCCACGCTCGCGCTTTTGTTACAACAATTCCAATTTTATTTGCGGCAAGCGGCGCGGCTGTACCGCGGCGTCGTCACCCGCATCGACGGCGACAGCATACTGGTGTGTTTCGATGCGCGCCGCTGCAAGGAAGACCACGCCTTCAACGCCCTGTGCTGCGCGCAATTATTCATGCTGCTGATGCAAAAAACGACGGAAAAACAGCGCGACCGCAACGCGCAAAGCCTGGAATTCAATATCGCGGTACATAGCGGCGAAGTGTTTTTTTCCCCGCTGTGGGCCAAACAAAGCAAAGACGGCGAGGCGCAACAAGAATCCGCCATCGGCAAAGCGGTGGACATGGCCCACGCGCTCTTGCAACAAACCACGCCCGGCCAGCTCACCGTCACCGCGTTCAGCTATCAACTGGCCGGCGGCCAAACCCGCTTCCCCAGCGACTCCACCCGGATGCTGCGCGTGCAATTCGGCAACGAAGATTATTCCACCTACCGCCTCGACGCCCACAGCGGTAGCCACACCGAACTGCTACAGCGGCAATGCCAACACATGATTCCAGATACGGCGCCAGCGGCGCAGCCGGAGGCTTGAGCGAGGCTTGCACTCATGGAGGACTGGAAAAAATGGCATCCGTAATGAAGCGCCCACGCTTCAAAGCCGTAAAGGCGCTGGCTGGACACAAGCTGCGCATGACCTTCATCGACGGCAGCATAATGACGGTGAATTTCACCCCGTTCTTCGATGAAAGCCCCGGCCTGGCGCCACTGCGCGACCAAGCCAAATTCGCCCAAGCCTGCATTGGCGAAGATTGCGGCTGGACCGTCGAGTGGCCCGAATTCGATATTCAAATTGGCGCCGACACACTTTGGCTGGACGCGCAAGCGCAAAACGCGCCGGACGAAAACACCCGCATCTTCGCCCAATGGCGCGCCCGCAATGGCCTGAGCCTGGCGCAAGCCGCCGCCGCGCTGGGCATGACCACGCGCACCATGAGCGCCTACGGCAGCGGCGCCAGGCCGGTGCCGCGTTACATCGCGCTGGCGGTCAAGGGTTGGGAGGCGGAGCAGTTATCTGCTTGAACGCCTGGTTGAAAAATCCGCCTCCTTACACCTCACCCCGCCTCAAAGCGGCAGCGCCTTGTACTCATTGAAGCCCGAGCCGCCTTTGGAGCCAGCGTCATAAACGAAGCCATAGACCGCGTTACCCTCGGCGTCGCGGTGAATTGAGCCGCGCAACCACGACGCCTCGATGCCTTCCACCACCGCTGTCGGTTCCGCCCAGCGACCCGCCATATCCGATCTGGTGTACTGGATAGATCGGCGCTCAGCATCAATGAACAGCAAATGCAGCGTGCCATCGTGTAACACGAGATCGGCGCCAACCTGTTCGGAATCGACGGCATTGGTGATTACCGCCGTGTTTGATACTTGAATTGGCGTTGATAGTTCACCCTCAGGCGTGAAACGGCGCTCGTATAAAAAACCATCCGTTTCACGATACAGCACGACACTGGTGCCTGAATCAGGCAGCGCCACCAGAGGCAGGATGACGGCATCTTCCGCTTCGCTGGCGCCGAGTTTGCTGGATAAGGTCAGACGCTCGGACAAGGTGCCATCCACAAACAAATGACGGATGAAGCCCCGTCCATCACGGCCCGTGTACGCGAGCGTAACGGCATCATCCTTCCCCAGCGCCAACACCGCTCCGGACAATGCCGGCTCGATGGCGGCGTCGATTTCCACAGGCGCGCCCCACTCACCCCGCGCCGAGCGGATTTGCAGGAACAAGCGGCGCGCGCCACCGTAGAGCGCCAGCAAAGAGCCGTCGCTACGCGCGATGACGTCAGCGATCTGCGTCGGCGGCTCACCCTCCGGCTTGGCGATGCTCTCGCTGTTCACCAGCCAATGGCCGGCGCCGGCATCCGCCAATTCAAACGCGTGATAAAACACTTCATGGCTGACCTGATGAATAATGTGAACAATCGATCCAATTCGCACGGACGCCACGCCTTCCAGATCGCTGACGCTGGGACGCGCCGCGCCATCCGCTTCACGCCACGACTGGCCATAATCGGTGGACATCACCGCCATGAAGCGGTTGTCGGTTTCGGCTGGCTCCATGAAAAAATAGAGCGTGCCGTCATCCGTCTGATAAGGGCCAATTCGCGCTGGCGTTTCGATGAAGGTGCCACCGAGATGGCCAGGAGCCGCCGAAAATTGCGCGCTCATGCGCGGTCCCGCCAACGGCAGGCCGCCGCCATCCACGAGACGCAATTCAATATTGGCCCCATTTTCGGCGAAGGTAGGGCCATCCGAAAAACGCCGCGCGACCAGTGGCCATTCCCATTCAACGGTATCACCGCCGCCGCGCCATACCGGCGTGGCGGCGGTGAGATTCAACCCGGCGCCTGCGTCCCACTCCAGCGTGGGATCGCCAAGCAGACGCCGCGTTTCCTCACCATCGGCGTATGCTTCCGTAGCGGTCACTGAGAGCAGCGGACTGGCCAGACTGGGATACGGAAACCTGGCGACGCCAACCGTGCTCCACGCGCCGCCTTGCCAACGGTATTGCAGGTTCAGCAAATGTCCTTGCGGCACGGTGGCGGCGGCTCTGACTTGAACTCGTAATCGGAACGGTTGGTCATAATTCAGCGCGGCGCTGGTATTTTCCAGCGCCGCCCAGCCTTCATCGGCGTTCAGCGCGGCGCCGAAATCCGCGCGTAAACGGTAACTCAATAACTCAATGCCAGAGCCTGTATCATCCGCCGCCAACGCGCCAGTCTGGATCAGGAGAAATAAAACCGCCCCGCCAAATCTGTTCCGGATCATGTCATTACTCCACGGTTTTGCGGGTTTCGGGCGGCAGCATTTCACGTAAACGGTTTGGCTGCCCTGCTTGCTTTTCCAGCGTGAAGGCGTCGTACAGTTCGCCGGTCGCGGTATAGGCGCGGAATTTCAACTCCGAATCATAGACTTCGATCACCTGGAACAACTGCGTGTCTTCCGCCACGCGCTTGGCGAACACATCCTTGCCGAACTCATACATTTTCGGCCCGCTCACCGACACCACGTAGACCGTGCCGATAGCCGGGTCGTAGGCTTGCTGATAACCGGCGGGAAAATTCCGAGTGCCAACGGGAATATCCATCTGCCCGGTGCGCGCGTAAGTATGATCGTGACCGGTGAGCACCAAGTCCACCTTGAACTCATCGAATACCGGCTTCCACAGTTCGCGTAATTCTGGATTATCGCGATCCCGCGCGGGCGAAAAAATAGGATGATGAAACGTGAGAATGGTCCAGCGATTGGGATTATCGCTGAGCACCTGACGCAACCACGCGACTTGCGCCTGCTGTTCCTTATTGGAATCCAGCACGATAATGCGCGCGCCTTGGTAATCGATGTAATAGACCGTTTCTTCCAAACCTTGCGGCGCGTCTTGCAAAGGAAAAGCAAACTGCGGGCGCCAGTGATCGCTTACGTTTTCCCGCCCCGTCTCGTTTTGGTAATACTCGTGATTGCCCGCCGCGGCGATGACCGCGATCGTGCCATTGACCCAGGCTGGCGCGTCATGCCACTCGCCCCACTCGGCGTCAAAGGCATCCTCATTGATCAGGTCTCCCGCGTGCAGCGTGAACGCGGCGCGCGGCGCCGTACTGAACGCCTCGCGGAATACGCGCGACCAATGCGTTTTGATCTCGTTCTGCGCATCGCCGAAATAAATGAAACTAAATGGCGCGGCGCGGTCGCTGGCGGTGCGAAAATGGTAATACTCACTCCAGTTGACGCCATCGCCGACACGGTACGCGTAAAGCGTATCTGGTTGCAGATCCACAAACGTCAGCGTGTGATAGTTAGCCTGGTTCAAATCGCTGTTGAAGGTCGTGGTTTCGGCTGGAAAACGTTGCGGCGCCAGCGCCCGGCCATTAGCGTTGGCGACGGCGATTTCCGCGAACGCGGAGGTAACGGAAGTGTCCGTGCGCCAGGTAACCGACTGCGTAGTCGCGGTATCGCCGCTCCAGGTCAACACCACGCGATCCGGCAGCGGCGTGGGCGCGTGGATCAATTCAGCGGGATACGCTTGCGGCGCGGCATGGTCAGGCGCAAGCGTTTGTTGCGCTTGCGCCATGAGCGGCAAGAGCGCGAACAAAATAGCGGTCGAAATGATTTTTTTCATAAGAATCTCGCTCACATTGAAAATAATGAAGATGTACTCAGAACTCGTAACGCGCGCCAATCACGAACTTGCGTCCGGAATAACTAGCGTCTTCCACGAAGCGGCTGTAACCGGAGTAGGACACCTGCGGTTCATTGGTCAAATTCATGCCAGTGGCATACAGGCTGAATTGCCCGGTGAAGTTGTAGTAAAGCTCCGCGTCGAAACGTTCCTCCGCCGCGTAAAATTCATCGCTTTCGATATCGCTGCCCAAGCCTTCGATGTAATCATCGCGGTAGCGGTAATCGAGACGCGCGCTGAAATTGCCCCAGTTGTAATCGAGAGTGGCCGTGTACAGATATTTGGAGAACCCTTCCAACGATAAATCATCGCGGTCGGTGCGGTTGGGATAATCGGCTTTACTCTCGGTCAAGGTGCCGCTCAACGCGACGCCAAAACCTTGCAGCGCGCCCGGCAGAAAATAAAGACGCTGACGCGCGATCAATTCCAGGCCGTAGTTTTTCGCGGAGGTGCCGTTGACTGGGCGGTCATATTCAAAATCGCCATTTTCCAGCGGTACGGGAATACCATCGGCATCCAGAACATTGAAGTTATAGCTTTGCGTGTAAGTGAAATCGTCAATTTTTTTATAAAACACGCCGGCTGAATAGAGGCCGCCGCGCTCGGTGTAATACTCTATCTGCGCGTCGAAGTTATCCGCGCTCGCTGGCAGCAGATTGGCGTTGCCATCCGACATATTGCCTTCGTCATCAATCCAGCGGCCACGCGACAGCTCCGACAAACGCGGCTTGCCGTAACTACGGTTGAAACTCTCACGTAAAATCAGGTTCTCGGTAAGCGCGTGACGAAAGTGAATACCCGGCAGCCAGAACGAATGCGTAGCGCCTTTGTTCACCGGCGTCAGTGTAGGCTCTTCATTCAGAAAACTGACGATTTTGTTGGTATTTTCCCATTCGTAGCGCTCAAAACGCAGGCCAACGATGACGCTATGAATACCACTCTCGTAAGTGCCCATGACATAGGCGGCGGAGACTGTTTCATCCGCGTCGTAATCCTGAATATTGCTGGATTCAAAGGTGGAATCTTCCACGAATTCGAACAATTCCGGATTCGAGGCCAATAGCGCCAGACCCGCTTGCGGCGACAAGTCGAAATATTTGCGTTTCGCCAAAAATACGGCATCGGTTGGCATCAAAATCCGTTCATAAGGAAAGCTATCGTCAATCTCATAGACGGCTTCGGTGAGATCACGGTTTTGTGAGCCGCCGCGATACTTGGCGCCGGTCTTTAGCGTAAAAGCGCCCATGCCGCCCACGAATTCGCGTTGCCAATCGACACGGGCGCTCAGTACATCTTCCGTCTTGGCGCCTTCCGAATCGATCAGTTCGCCTTCCGTCAT
>JAITMI010000267.1 GCA_031277435.1 Pseudomonadales bacterium | reverse complement strand
TGCACGACCAGGTGGGCGTCTTCCCGGGCGAACGGTTCATGGCTGAGCCAGCGCGTGGCGGCGATCAGCGACGGCTCTTGCTCCATGTGTTGCAGATAGCTCTGGCGCGCTTGCGACATCGGTATGCCGACACCGGTGTCGGCCTGGACGATGGCGTCGGCAATGTCGATTGAGGCGACGGCGGCGTAGCAGTGCCGTAGCAAATCGGCGGCGCGGGGCAACTGCTCGGTGGTCTGTCCAATGCGCACCAGTTCGCTGGCCACCAGCGGGATGGCTTGCGGAGCGTGCAGTTCCAGCAGCGCCAGTTGCTCGAACGCGCCGCGCAGGTCGTCTTGGCCGGTCAGCAGGCTGGCCAATTGGATACGTGGGCGCGGAGCGTCGGGAACGCTTTGGATGGCAGTTTCCAGCAGTTGGCGCGCGGCGGTCGGGTCGTTCTGCTTTTCCAAGGCGGCGGAGGCCAGTTCACACTGGTAATGCGCCAGCCGGGTACTGAAATCGCCTTCGCCTGCCTGCTCCAATCTGCCGGCGATGTCGGCGGCGCGCGGCCAGTCGCGCGAGCGTTCGTACAGGGTGAGCAACGTCAGCCAAGCCTGCGACCGATAGTGGGTGTCGTCAAGTTTGCGCAGAGCGTCCTCGGCGCGGTCGATCAGGCCGGCCTTGAGAAAATCCTGTGCCAGCGCGTACTGGGCACGTTCGTGATCGGTCTGACTCAGGTCGGCGCGCGATAGCAGGTGCTCATGCACGCGCACCGCGCGCTCGTATTCGCCACGGCGTCGAAACAGGTTGCCGAGGGCGAAATGCAGTTCGGACGTGTCGGGGTCGCGTTGCACCGCCTCGATGAAGGCGTCGATGGCCTGATCCTGCTGCTCGTTCAGCAGGTAGTTCAGGCCCTTGAAGTAAGCTTTGGGCGCTTGGCGGTTTTCGATTCGTAACTGGCGCAGATCGAAGCGCGAGGCGAACCAGCCGAGCGCAAAGACGATCGGTACCCCCAGAAGGAGCCAACTGAGGTCAAACTCCATGAGGCACGGTCGGTGGGTCGTTGGCGGGGTAGGGTTCGTTCAGTGGGCGGGCAGCGGCATGGCGGCGCGACCACCAACCCGGCAACATGCCGAGCACACCCACCACGATGCCGAGTGCAAACGCCGCCAGCACGATCAGCATCATGGGCGCGCGCCACTGGCGGCCGAACAGCAGATGGACGGCGGCGTCCTGCTGGTTGTTCAGCGCGAAAGCGAACAGAACAAAAAAAACGGCCGCTTTCAGTATCCACTTCAGCAACCGGATGAGTTTGACCATGAATTCCCGTTAAGCGTGGCGAGAAATTCTAGTCCAGTGTCATTCATCTCGCGGACATTGATCTTGCGGGTCGATTGGCTGTGCGCCGACCGCCTCGCGCAACGCCTTGCCAGGTTTGAAATGCGGCACGCGTCGTTCCGGAATGTATACGCTTTCGCCGGTGCGCGGGTTACGGCCCATGCGAGGCGGGCGGCGGGTGATGGAAAAACTGCCGAAGCCGCGAATCTCGATCCGGTGGCCACGCACCAGCGTATCGCTCATCGCGTCCAGAATGGTTTTGACCGCTGCTTCGGCATCGCGGTGGGAGAGTTGGCCGACGCGTTCGGCCAGTAGTTCCACGAGATCGGATCGAGTCATTTTGACGCTCAGCGTTTAGCATTCAGCGTACGGCGGTGACCGCACTTTAACGCCTTGTCATGTCACGGTCAACGCCGGATACTGAGCGTTCAACGCAAAACCGCCTTCATTTATCGAGCTTGGCGCGCAGCAACGCACCCAGGCTGGTAGTGCCGGCGCTACCGACGCTCTGGCTCAGATTGGCCATGGCTTCCTGCTGATCGGCGGCATCCTTGGCTTTGACCGACAACTGGATGTTGCGCGTCTTGCGATCGACGTTGACGACCACGGCGGTGACTTCGTCGCCGACTTTCAGCACTTGGCTGGCGTCCTCGACGCGGTCGCGGCTGATCTCCGAGGCGCGCAGGTAGCCGGTCACGTCGTGACCAAGGTCGATTTCCGCGCCGCGTGTATCCACGCTCTTGACCTTGCCGGTGACGGTCTGGCCCTTGTCGTTGACGGTGGCGAAGGTGGTGAACGGATCCTGGTCAAGCTGCTTGATGCCGAGGCTGATGCGCTCGCGATCCACATCCACGGCCAGCACGATGGCCTCGACTTCCTGGCCCTTCTTGTAGTTGCGCACGGCGGTTTCGCCCGGTTCGTTCCATGACAGGTCGGACAGGTGCACCAGACCGTCGATGCCGGCGGCCAGACCGACGAACACGCCGAAGTCGGTGATCGACTTCACCGGCCCCTTGACGCGGTCGCCGCGCTTGGTGTTCTGCGCGAATTCCTGCCATGGGTTGGCGCGGCACTGCTTCATGCCCAGGGAGATGCGGCGTTTGTCCTCATCGATTTCAAGCACCATCACCTCGACTTCGTCGCCCATTGACACTACCTTGCTGGGCGCGATATTCTTGTTGGTCCAGTCCATTTCGGACACATGCACCAGACCCTCAATGCCGGGCTCCAGTTCGACGAATGCGCCATAGTCGGCGATATTGGTCACCTTGCCGAACATGCGCGTGCCCTGCGGGTAACGGCGCGCTACGCCGAGCCAGGGGTCGTCGCCCATTTGCTTGAGGCCGAGCGAGACACGGTTCTTGTCGGTGTCGAACTTGAGAATTTTGGCAGTGATTTCCTGCCCCGGCTGTACCACCTCGGACGGGTGGCGAACGCGCCGCCAGGCCATGTCGGTGATGTGCAGCAGGCCATCGATACCACCCAGATCGACGAACGCGCCGTATTCGGTGATGTTCTTGACCACGCCGGTGACGATGGCGCCTTCTTTCAGCGTCTCCATCAGACGGGCGCGCTCTTCGCCCATGCTGGCTTCGACCACTGCGCGGCGGCTCAACACCACGTTGTTGCGCTTGCGGTCGAGCTTGATGACCTTGAACTCCATCGTCTTGTTTTCGTACGGCGCCAAATCCTTGGTCGGGCGCGTGTCCACCAGCGAGCCGGGCAGGAACGCGCGGATGCCGTTGACCAGTACCGTCAGGCCGCCCTTGACCTTGCCGGAGGTGGTGCCGGTGACAAAGTCGCCCGACTCCAGCGCTTTTTCCAGAGCCAGCCACGAGGCCAAGCGCTTGGCGGTGTCGCGGCTGAGGATAGTGTCGCCGTAGCCGTTTTCGATTGAGCCGATGGCCACCGGCACGAAAGCGCCAGGCTGGACATCGATTTCACCCTGATCGTTCTTGAATTCATCGATCGGGATATAAGCCTCGGACTTCAGGCCGGCGTTGACGACCACGAAGCTGTGTTCGACGCGCACCACCTCGGCGGTGATGACTTCGCCCGGACGCATTTCGGTGCGTTGCAGGGACTCTTCGAACAACTGAGCAAAAGATTCGGACATGAGATTATTCCTTTTGCGCTCGCACACAGGTTTTACGACGGCAGGATGCAATCGTTTCCAAGATCTGTGGGGGCGGCAGGGGCGGCGGCATTGCGAACCGCGCGGGGTTGAGGTTGTACAACCACCCGACTTGAGAGCGCCAGGATTTGACGCGCACAAGAAGCAAGCCGGAGTGGGCCGTGAATACCCGTCGCGGCAAAACCGGCGGGTGGTGTGGCAGCGTCTGGCAAAAAACAACTAAAACGGCTGCCGATCCTGCCACCAAGTCAACACCTGTTCCACCGTTTCGTCAATGGAAAGCGTGGAGTTGTCCAGCGGCAGGGCGTCTGGCGCGGCCTGAAGCGGCGCGGCGGTGCGGGTGCTGTCCCGCATGTCGCGTTCTTCCAGGTCAGCGCGCAAACTATCAATGTTAGCAGAAATTCCTTTTGAAAGCAGTTGCTTGTGGCGGCGCTCGGCGCGTTGGTCAGCGCTGGCGGTGAGGTAGACCTTCAGTTGGGCGGCGGGGAAAATCACTGTGCCCATGTCTCGTCCGTCGGTCACCAGGCCGGGCAGCCGGGCGGCTTGACGTTGCAGATCGAGCAGCGCTTGCCGTACCGTCGGCAGCGTTGACAGTCGCGAGGCATCGGCGCCCGCGGCCTCGGTGCGGATGGCGATGGTCACGTCATGCCCATTCAGCCAGACCTCGCCTTGCTCGCCAAAGCGCGTCGGCAATTGGCGCGCCAACTTGGCTAGCATGGTTTCGTGGGTGGCATTCGGCTCCAGTCCCCGCGCGCGCGCGGCCAGGCCGGTCAGTCGGTAGAGCGCGCCGGAATCCAGGTAGTGGTAACCCAGCCGGCGCGCGACGGCAGCGGCCAGCGTGCCTTTGCCCGAAGCGGTCGGCCCGTCGATACAGATCACCGGCACGGCGGCGGCGGACATGGCGAGGCTGAACAGGGTTTCAAAGTAATCCGGAAAAGTTTTGCCGACGCAGCGCGGATTCTCAATGCGCACCGGCAGCCCGGCGGGATTGAAGGCCGCCAGTGCGCCGCACATGGCCATGCGGTGGTCGTCGTAGGTGTGGATGGACGCGGCCCGCCAGGCGGTCGTATCGGCGGGCGGCGTGACGCGCAGGAAATCCGCGCCTTCGTCCACCTGCGCGCCGAGCTTGCGCAACTCGGTGGCCAAGGCGGCAATGCGGTCGGTTTCCTTGACGCGCCAACTGGCGATATTGCGCAGCGTGCATGGGCCGTCGGCGTACAGCGCCATCACGGCCAGCGTCATGGCGGCGTCGGGGATGTGGTTGCAGTCCAGATCAATCGCCTTCAACGGCCACGCGCCGCGCCGCGCGCGCAGCCAGTTGGGGCCGCTGTCGATGTGCGCGCCCATCAGCCGCGCAGCCTCGACAAAGCGGACGTCGCCCTGAATCGAGTCCGCGCCGACGCCTTCGATTTTCAAACCCCCGGCGTCCGCCGACAACGCACCGGCGGCAATGAAATAGCTGGCTGATGAGGCATCCCCCTCCACATGAATCTCACCCGGCGACTGGTACGCCGCCCCGCGCGCAATGGTGAAGCGCCGCCAGCCATCGCACCGCACCCGCACGCCAAAGCGCCCCAGCAGTTGCAGGGTGATGTCGATATAGGGCTTGGAAACCAGCTCGCCCGTCACGTCGATAGCAATATCCTGCTCGCCAGCCGCGAGAGGCAGCGCCAGCAGCAGCGCGGTCAGGAACTGGCTCGACACATCGCCGCGCACGGCAATGGGCTGGTCCAGCCGCAGCTTCGGCTCGCCGATGCGCAACGGCGGATAACCGGACGCGCCCTCGTAGTGCACGTCGCAGCCCAGCACTTGCAGCGCATCGACCAGATCGCCAATGGGCCGCTCGTGCATCCGCGGCACGCCGCGCAGCGTGTAATCGCCGCCCAGCACCGCCAGCGCGGCGGCCAGCGGACGCATCGCGGTACCCGCGTTGCCCAAAAACAGATCGGCCCGGCGCGGGCGATCAGCGCGCCCGCCGATGCCGTCAATCACGGCGCGCGTGCCTTCAACGGCAACGCCACACCCCAGTTGCCGCAGCGCCTGCAACATCACCTGCGTATCGTCGGCGTCCAGCAAATCGTGCACCACGGTGCGGCCTTGGCACAGCGCGGCCAGCAACAGCACGCGGTTGGAAATGCTTTTGGAACCGGGCAAACGCACCGTCCCCCGGACGGCGTGCAAGGCGGGCAGATCAAGAAACGCGGTGTCGAACATAGGATTTTGAGTGTGCCATCAAATCCGCCCGCCACCGGGGCGGGCGCACAAAGGGTATTGCATCCCTCTCTCCTCGCGGGAGCCGGTAGGGTGGGTAGCAGGTAGGCTGGGTTGAAGCGAAGCGCAAACCCAGCATTTACCGCCCAAAGCTGGGTTTACGCTGCGCTTCAACCCAGCCTGTCGGGCTGATGTACATTACTTTTAGTGCGGCATCGCAGTAAGTGCAATACCGTATATAAAAAGTAATGATAAAAATATAACTATTGTGATAATAATAGCCACCCAAGCGATGACACCTTTACTGAGCTGTATTTTTAAAAACCAATAAGCCATATAGCCAGAGATCATGACTATAACTAAACTCCAGGCGATATTCCAAATATTACCATCAAGATGTGCAATATAATCAGTAATTCCAAAACCATAGGAAAGAAGCACTGTCAACACCAGCGTTACCACAAATACGTACAGTGCAAGCAGCCATTTCATGTGAGCCTACTCCAGCGTGCGATGCAAAGCCCAACAGGTATGAGTTGAGCGGCTCGCGTTAGCGAGTCCGCTCGAACGAAGGGTTAAGCGATTGAACCATTTGCAATTTTCTCCCTCTCGTCTTCCGCGACATTTGACCACTTAATGTCCTTGGATAGCACAAGCTCAACACCAAGCTCTTGGCGAACGACAGAAACAAGGTGAGCGTACTGCGCAACACAAGACCAATGTTTTATCGCGGCTATAGTAAAACCTCGTAGAGAAGGATTCCAATATACGCTCGCTGCCGCTCTATAAACGTATTGATACCAATCTTCACCTGGTCCTTCGATTCCAACCAGCAACTGCCCGGACTCGAATACTTCAACGCGATCTATGTTAGCTTGGTGCATGGATTCTTAAGTCTAACGCCTAAATTAACCGGCGCGCCGTAGGCGTGTCCGGGTTGAATGCCTTGTTAGGCGGAAGGCTGCAAAGGCTAAGTGGGAACATAGAAGCCCCAGACACCATTTGAATATTCTCCGGCAGCAAATTGAATCGTCTTTCCCTCAGACGTTGCCTCATACACCCACATAGTATGCCGCTCATTTGGATAGCTGGGATGCGCGACGATGATAGTTTTATTTTTGTTTCTCCACTCCGTTTTCCATGGATTGATTCCATCAATCCGAACGATGGCCCCCTCGATACCAATCGACAAATGTTTCCAGCCTGGAGTAATTTCGTTCATAGCCTAACGGGTATGAGTTAAGCGGCTCGCGTTAGCGAGTCCGCTCGAACGAAGGGTTAGGCGCATGACCTATTGCCTTGAGTAATTGCCCATTCTTCTGGATATGGCTCATAGTCCCATGCGTTGTCTGTGGTGTATTTTTCTCGACCGTATATTGCATAGTATTTAGACATAGCCTCAAAGTGACTGGAAGCCTGAAATGTGGTGACCAAGCGGGCGCTCGGCTCAAGAAGGGATCGGAAGCCATCTCCATGTGATCCAGCCAAACAAAGACTTGGCAACATTTGACCGTGCTCGTCCGGTTGCTCCCAAACCTCATGCGTTAAAATAGCCATACTCAATAACCTAACGCCTAAGTTAACTGGCGGCGAAGTCGTCCGGGTTGAACGCAATGCAGGCACTACACGAAATAGCAGCCTTCGCCAGCATTTCCAGTAATGCCTCAAAATTTTCAGCAATATCTTCCAATGGTGGGTCTTCGGCACAATCATGGATAAGGATGAAAATTTTGCCGCTTCTTTGGTCAAGGATAGCGGTACTTCCTTCTCCAAAACCACCGATAGGAAAAGGGTCTAAATCATTTGGTATATTATCGTAGCCTTCTTGGTATTCTTTGTAATCTCGAACAAATTTAGGATATGCCCATTCAAGCTCCTTCAGTGTGTAAAGGTAAGGGTCTCCGCCAAAATTGAGAGCACCAAACTCTATCAATAATTGGCGATAGGTAGCTGGTAATTTGATTCCATGCTTGTTTTCAAAAGTATAGACAGCGGTTTCTTTTTCGGGATGACAGTTCTTCGCAAACTCCGTTGCATAAGCCTTGCTCAGTAAATTTAGAAGCGTCTTGTTCATTTCCTGTGCTCCAGCCTAACGCCCAAGCTAACCGGCGGCGCAGCCGTCCGGGTTGAGCGCAATGTCAGGCTGCGCGATGTCAAAACGAACGACCTCGAACTCAATGGCGTCGATTCCCTCCCAAAGCGGGCCGCCAAAGTT
>JAITMI010000254.1 GCA_031277435.1 Pseudomonadales bacterium | reverse complement strand
TGATCGTGGTGACTGATGGTGAACGTATTTTGGGCCTGGGCGATCTGGGCGTCAGCGGCATGGGGATTCCGATTGGCAAGCTGGCGCTGTATAGCGCTTGCGCGGGCATCGATCCGGCGCAGTGTTTGCCGGTGGTGCTTGATGTGGGCACCAATAATGAAGCCTTCCGCGCCGATCCGATGTACCTGGGCCGCCGCGATCCGCGCGTGCGTGGGCAGGAGTATCAGGATTTCGTGGAGGAATTCATCGTGGCGGTGCAGGAAAACTTCCCCCACGCGCTGCTGCAATTCGAGGATTTCGCCACTAACAACGCGGTGGCGCTATTGGAGAAATACAGCGATCGTCTCTTGTGTTTCAACGATGATATTCAGGGCACCGCGTCGGTGGCCTTGGCGGGGCTGTACGCCGCCGCCCGCATCACCGGCGCCAAGTTGAGCGACATGCGCTTTTTGTTCGCCGGCGCCGGTTCCGCCGCCACCGGCATCGCCAGTTTGCTGGCGCTGGCGATGCAGCAGGAAGGGCTCAGCCACGCCGAAGCCTGCGCGCGCTGTTTCGTGACCGACAGCAAGGGCCTGATTACCCGCGACCGCGACAGCATCACCAGCTATGCCGCGCCCTTCGCCGCCGATTTGCCGCCCATGAGCCTGGAAGACGCGGTCGCCACCATCAACCCGCACGTATTGATCGGCGCTACTGGCCGCGGCGGCACTTTCAATCAGCGCATTTTGGAACTGATGGCCCAGGCGCATGACCAACCGGTCATCTTCGCGCTGTCCAACCCCACCACCAAGGCCGAATGCACCGCAGCGGAGGCTTACGCCGCCACCGGGGGCCGGGCGATTTTCGCCAGCGGCAGCCCGTTCCACGATGTCGTTATCGAAGGCAAGCTGAAAATCCCCGGCCAGGGCAACAATGCTTATGTATTCCCCGGTTTGGGCCTGGGCGTGTTGCAGGGCAAGCTGCGGCGCATTACCGATGAACTTTTGATCGTGGCGGCGAAGGAGTTGGCTGAAACGGTGGCGGATCACCGCTTGCGGCATGGCTGCCTGTATCCGCCTCTGAGCGAAATCCGCCTGGTGTCGCAGCGCATCGCGGTGGCGGTGGCGCGCGCGGGCGAGGCGGCGGGCTTGTGCGCCGAACCCTTGCCGGAGGACTTCAGCGATCAGGTGCGCGCGGCGATGTACGATCCCTGGTATTGACGCCACTATTGACGCGGCTCCAAATCGGCGCAAATCAGCCTGAATTTGGCATTGATTCCATGCCAACGCTGGTTTACTTTAGCGAGGCTTTTTCGGGGGGCATTACCAATTAAAAGCAGAATGAATCCGGCCTGCCGCGTGTTTGATTACCCGTCATGCCGCCGTCAGCAATCCGGCTTCATCCACCCCTTTGACCGCCTGTTTCACTAAAGGCTCCCCTAGAGCCGGGCAGGTATTTCTAACGATATTTCCAATAATGTGAGATCTGACTATGGGTTTTCTGCTGTGGTATGAAAACGGGCCTATGGGGGTGTTCATCCGCGAATCGATCTGGGGTTATCCGATCGTGTTGTCGTCCCACGCGGTCGGCATGGCCATCGTGATGGGTATCGTCGTTGCCCTCAACATGCGCATCCTGGGCTTCGCCAAGGGTATTTCCATCGCGTCCTTCGACAAGCTGTTTTTGGTCGGCTGGGCCGGCTTCTTCATCAACTTGATCTCCGGGCTCATTCTGTTCGCCGGTTCCGCCAGCTCCTACATCTTGCAGTGGGCCTTCCTGCTGAAGATTTCCGCCATCATCGTTGGCGGCATTCTGCTGAAAGTGGTGATGAACAGCGTGCGCGCGAACAAGCCTGTAGAAACGCAGAAATTGCTCGCGGGCATCTGCCTATTGTGCTGGACGATTGCCGTAGTGACTGGACGCCTGATGGCGTACCTGGCGTAAGGGGAGAAAAACTATGAATTGGGAACCTTTGGCAAACTTTCTGGAAAATTCCTGGCTGCACACGCGGATGGTGGAAACCTTCTGGCTGTTTCCGCTGTGCGAAACCTTGCACTTTCTCGGCCTGATCGTGTTGTTCGGCGCGCTGTCGGTAATCGACTTCCGCGTTCTGGGCGTGGCGAAATTCGTCAACATGAAAGCCTCCATGGCCTTCATTCCGGTGGCCTTGATCGGCTTCGCCGTCAACTTCATCACCGGCATCGCCTTCCTCGCCGCGGACGGCTTCCGCTATTTCCCCAACTTCGCCTTCCAGTGGAAGATGGCCCTGATCGCGATGGCGGGCATCAACGCGCTGTGGTTCTGGTTTGGCGAACACAAGGAACTGGTACAACTCGCCGACGGCCAGGACGCGCCATTCCGCGCCAAGGTAATCGCGCTCTTGTCGCTGGTGATCTGGGTACTGGTCATCATCGCCGGCCGCATGATTCCTTACGCGGAAACATAAGGCGTTTGTTTGATGTAACTGAGATAACGAAAAAGCCGGCGCTTGCCGGCTTTTTTGTGAGGAATGATCCAATAATGTCCACTCTCCCCGGCTTCCAAGGCCCCGGCCCCACGCAAATTTACCAGGACGCGCTGGCGCAAGGCCGCTTTCTGATCCAACACTGCCAAAGCTGTAGCAAGCATGTGTTCTACCCGCGCCTCCTGTGCCCGCACTGCGGCGGCGCGACGCTTGAGTGGGTGGAGCCTTGTGGGCGCGCGGTGGTGTATTCAACGTCCGTGGTGCGGCGCAAGCCGGAGAAGGGCGGCGATTACAACGTGGCCTTGATCGAGCTGGAAGAAGGCCCGCGTTTGCTGTCCCGGGTAGTGGATATGGCGCCCGAGGCAGTGACGATTGGCATGGAGGTTCGCGCGGGGGTTGGCAGTATTGAGGGGCAGGCGGCGGTGGTGTTTTATGCGAACAAAAACCGCCGCGACAGCGCTCTGCCCCTTCCCCCGCACGCGGGGGAAGGTTGGGATGGGGGGAATGCGGGGCTTTCGGCCTCGCCCTCGCCCCCTCCCCAACCCTCCCCCGCGCGCGGGGGAGGGGGTGGTGCGGCGGCGGCGGGTGGTGTGGTGGAGGTGGGTGGTGCGGTGGAGGCCAGCAGTGCGGCGATTGTTCACCCAGAACACTCACTACGCGGCAGCACGGCGGTGGTGGGCGTGGGCTTGAGCCGCTTTGGCGATCTTGGCGGGCGTTCGCACATGGAGATCATGGGCGAGGCGGTGTATCACGCGCTGGCGGAGGCGGGGCTGTCGATTCATGAGGTGGATGGCATTTTTGCTTCCAACTTCGTCGATCAACTGGCGCCCTTGGTGGTGGCGGAGTATTTCGGCATCAAGCCTACCTTTATTGATGGCAGCAATATCGGCGGTTCGTCTTTCGTCAATTCGCTGTTGTCCGCCAGCCTCGCGCTCCGGCATGGATTGTGTAATGTGGCCTTGATCTGCTACGGCGCCAATAGCCACAGCGGCCATTTCGCCGCGCCAGCGCAGGCGCCGACGGTGGAGACAGTGTATCAGCCGCGCTACCCGATCCAGGCTTATGCGCTGGCGGCGGCGCGGCACATGCACCAGTACGGCACCACGGCGGAACAATTGGCGGCAGTGGCGGTGGCGGCGCGGCAATGGGCGGCGCTCAATCCGGCGGCGCAATTGCGTGAGCCGCTTACCATCAGTGAAGTGCTGAGCGCGCGGCGCATCGTGGACCCTTTTGGCATCCGCGATTGCTGCCTGGTGAGCGATGGCGGCGGCGCCATGCTCCTGGTGCGCGCCGAACGCGCCAGGGATTTTCCCAAGCCGCCGGTGTATGTGCTGGGAGTGGCCGCGCGCAGTACGCACAACATCATTTCGGCGATGCCGGATTTGACCACCACCGCCGCCGCACAAAGCGCGCCCGCCGCCTTCGCGATGGCTGGCGCCGGCCCCGCCGACATCGACGTGGTGGAGCTTTACGACGCTTTCACCATCAATACCATCCTGTTTCTCGAAGATATGGGCTTTTGCCGCAAAGGCGAAGGCGGCGCTTTCGTCAGCGGCGGCAACATCGCGCCGGGCGGCAGCTTGCCGGTGAACACCAACGGCGGCGGCTTAAGCTGCGTGCATCCGGGCATGTACGGCATGTTTCTGATGATCGAAGCGGTGCAGCAATTGCGCGGCGAATGCGGCGCGCGCCAGGTGGCGGGCGCGGAGCTGGCGGCCTGTAACGGCAACGGCGGTTATCTGTCGAGCCAGGTGAGCGCGGTGTTTGGGACGGCGGCGACGCTGTGAGAGCGGCGCTGTTCTCCGGTTTTTTGCGGGCTTTTCCACCCTCTCCCCCGCCCTCTCCCGCCAGCGGGAGAGGGAGCTGTCCGGGCGCGGCTTCAGCAATAAC
>JAITMI010000238.1 GCA_031277435.1 Pseudomonadales bacterium | reverse complement strand
AACAAAGCGGACGTCGCCAAGCATCTCGACTTTCTGCCCGCCTTCAACAAACTTGGCCGTGGCGGCTATGACGGCGGCGGCGTGCGCCGTCTTGATGGCGCCGCTGATCTGGAACGGGCGTTTGACGCGCCAGGTTTGCTGGAAAAATGGGTGGATTTCGCGCGCGAAATTTCCGTGATCGCGGCGCGCAACGCCAAGGGTGAAGTCGCGGTGTTTCCGGCGGTCGAGTGCATGTTCGATCCGCGTTACCATTTGGTTGATTATTTGTTGGCGCCGAGTCTGGCATCCGCCGAAGTGCTGGCGCGCGCCGAGACCATCGCGCGGCAAGTGGTGGAAAGTCTGCAAGTGGTGGGCATTTTGGCGGTGGAAATGTTCGTCACGCGCGAGGGCGAGGTATTAGTGAACGAAGTCGCGCCGCGCCCGCACAACAGCGGCCACCAGACCATCAGCGCCAATTACACCTCGCAATACGAACAGCATTTGCGCGCCATTTTGGGCCTGCCTTTAGGCTCCACCGCGATCAAAACGCCGTCGGCGATGGTCAATGTGCTGGGCGAGGAGGGCCATAGCGGCCTGGCGCGTTATGAGGGCTTGGATGAACTCTTGGCCATCAGCGGCGTGAACCTGGTGCTGTACGGCAAAAAATTCACGCGGCCCAAACGCAAGATGGGCCATGTCACGATTCTCGATACACACGTCGATGCCTTGATGAGCAAGGTGGAACAAGTCAAGCAAACCATCCGCGTGGTGGCCGCTTGAAGCGAGGGATTTATGAACGCTAATGACAATAAAAAAGATAGCAAAAAATCCGCAAAAACCAGCGTAAAAAAAGCGCCGCAAGTGGGCGTCATCATGGGCAGCGATTCAGACCTGCCCATCATGCGCGAAGCGGTGGAAGCGCTGCGCGGTTTTGGCGTGGCGGTGGAATTGGCGGTGGTGTCGGCGCATCGCACGCCGGAACGCATGGTGGAATACGCCAAAAGCGCGCGCGCGCGCGGCCTCAAGGTCATCATCGCCGGCGCCGGCGGCGCCGCGCATCGGCCGGGCCTGGGGGCCTCGCTCACCAGCCTGCCGGTGATCGGCGTGCCGATCAAATCCTCCAACTCCATCGACGGCTGGGATTCCGTGCTGTCAATTCTGCAAATGCCCGCCGGTATTCCAGTGGCCACCGTGGCGCTCAACGGCGCCCGCAACGCCGGCATTCTCGCCGCCGCCATTCTCGGCAGCAGCGACGCCAAGCTGGCGCGGCGTCTGGATGACTACAAGGAGGAGTTGAAGGAAAAGGTGCGCTTGATGAATGAAGGTTTGGCTTGATTGTGTACGCTGTCTCTTGCGCTTTGTGAGGGATCGGCCCGGACAGTGGGAATGGCTCCTGTAGGGGCAGGCCTTGTGCCTGCCCTTCGTGCCGGTGGCATTCGTCAGCAAGGGCAGGCACAAAGCCTGCCCCTACCAAGTTCCGCGGACGCGAGGTCAGGGCAGGCACGAGTCTCAACGGATATGGCGGCAAGCCAATAAACCAGTTAATTCCCACCCCACACGCTGTTATACTCACGCGCCCGCAATTTTGGGCGCCCGCGAGCGATCCTCGCGGCGCCACGGGCACGGTCCCTTCCTTCCTTCTTTTGATTCACGGATATAGCAATGTTCCAATCGATCGAGCGACGCCCGCCTGATCCCATTCTGGGTCTGTCCGCGGCCTACAAAAACGATTCCAACCCCAAGAAAGTAGACCTTGGCGTGGGAGTGTACAAGGACGAAGCCGGCAATTGCCCGGTAATGAAGGCCGTAAAGACCGCCGAAAACAAGCTGTGGCAAACGGAGGATTCCAAGTCTTACATCGCCCAGGCCGGCCCCGAACTTTACCTGAAATACACCGCCGATTTGCTCTTGGGCGCCGCGCATCCCGTGCTCAAGGACAAGCGCGCTGCCGTGGTATTGGCGCCGGGCGGCTCCGGCTCCCTGCGCGTCGCGGCGGAATTCGTGGCGCGTAACGCGCCGGATACGCGCATCTTCGTCAGCGATCCGACCTGGAATAACCACATTCCGCTTTTGGGCAGCGCCGGCCTCAAGCTGGAACTCTACCCCTATTACGATTACGCCAAGCATGAGCTTAGCTTCGACAAGATGATGGACAAGCTCAAAGAAGCGAAGCAGGGTGACCTGGTGCTCCTGCATGGCTGCTGCCACAACCCCTGCGGCGCTGATCTCAGTCGCGAACAATGGCAAGCGGTGGCCGAAGCGGCACAGCGGCAAGGCTTCACCCCCTTCGTCGATTTGGCCTACCAGGGCTTGGGCGATGGCGTGGAAGAAGATGTCTACGGCCTGCGCCTCTTGGCCACCAGCCTGCCCGAAGTGATCGTGGCCAGCTCCTATTCCAAAAACTTCGGCCTCTACCGCGAGCGTACCGGCGCGGTGATGATCGTGGCCGGCACCGCCGCCGCCGCCGAAGCCTCCGGCACGCAAGTGGTGGGCACCGCGCGCGAAATGTACTCCGTGCCGCCCGCGCACGGCGCCGCCCTGGTGGCGCTGGTGCTCAATGACGCCTCGCTGCGCCAAGAGTGGGCCGACGAACTCACCGAAATGCGCGACCGCATCAACAGCCTGCGCGCGGCACTGGTGGCCAAGCTCAAAGCCAAGGGCATCGCACGCGATTTCAGTTTTATTCAGCACGAAAAAGGCATGTTTTCCTTCCTCGGGCTGACGCCGGAGCAGGTGAAGAAATTGGTCAACGAGTACAGTATTTATCTGGTAGGTTCCAGCCGCATCAACGTGGCGGGCATCAACCAGAGCAATCTGGACTATTTGGTTGATAGTATTGCGGCTGTTTTGTAATTGTTATTCTGATTATGGTAGGGGCGAAAAATTTTTCGCCCGGATTTAACCATCGTCATTACCGCGAAGGCGGGACTCCAGGTGACTGTATGGATGCACATGGATTCCCGCCTTCGCGGGAATGACGAATTTTTCGTTACGCCCTCAACTCAACAAACTCCCCTCCAAGCAAGGCGCCTAAATCCCCCGGCGCCAGTTCAATATCCAAACCGCGCCGTCCCGCGCTGATGAAAATCGTGGCGAAATCCCGCGCCGTAACATCGATATAGGTCGGCAGCCGCTTCTTCTGCCCCAGCGGGCTGACGCCGCCCAATACGTAGCCGGTCGCGCGCTGCACCAGGGTTTTGTCGGCCATCGTTGCCTTTTTGGCGCCCGCCGCCTTGGCGATCTGTTTTAGACTGTGCTGGCAAGATACCGGCACGAGGCCCACAGCCAGCTTGCCTTCATCGAGGCTCACCACCAGTGTTTTGAACACGCGTTC
>JAITMI010000223.1 GCA_031277435.1 Pseudomonadales bacterium | reverse complement strand
ACCGGGCCATCCATGCAGTGCTCCTCGCGTAACCCTTTGTTACTCCGTGCATCCTTGTGGATGGCCCGGTCAAGCCGGGCCATGACGAATGAGAGGCGAGTCGTTATCCCGCTCAAATCGAAATTAAGTTGGTATTTCGAGCAAGAGCCGATTTTGTAACTCCTACAACATCTTATCCTCGCCATCACAAGTTATTCCGGACAGCACTGCGCGAAGGCGGGAATCCCTAAGACATCCCTAGAGTCACCTGGATTCCCGCCTTCGCGGGAATGACGGTGGATAACTTAATCAGAGCTTCCATAGCGTGATGGTAGTCAGGGCGCGCGGCAGATCAGCCCCTTGAGGTAATACCCTTCGGGATAGCTGGACAACACCGGGTGATCCTCGGCCTGACTCAGCTTGCGCAAGAATTGCAGCGGGCGTTTGGCGTCGAGCGCCGCGTCCGCCACGACTTTATGGAACAAATCTTCTGGTAATAAACCGGAGCAACTGAAAGTGGCGAGAATGCCCTCGGGCCGTAAGAGTTGCAGGGCCAATAGGTTGATGTCCTTGTAGCCGCGGCAGGCTTGGGTGAGGTGCTGCTTGTTCTCCACGAACTTGGGCGGATCGAGGATGATCAGATCAAACTGGCGGCCTTCGGCGCGATAGGCGCGCAGTTGCGCGAACACGTCGGCGTTAAGATGCTGGCAAGCCTTGCTATCGAGACCGTTAAGTTCAATATTGCGCGCGCCGAGTTCAAGCGCTGGCGCGGACAGATCCAGGTTGGTAACTTGGCGCGCGCCCGCCGCCAGGCAATAAACCGCCATGGCGCCGGAATAACTGAAGCAGTTGAGCACTTCGCGCCCCGCTGCGTAGGCCGCCACCAGTTGCCGGTTGTTGCGCTGGTCCAGGTAGTAGCCGGTCTTGTGGCCCTTGCGGACATCCACCAGAAAATTCAGGCCGTGTTCGCTGATTTCGAGCAGTTCTGGAACGTCGCCGTGCAGAACTTGCGTGAGCGGCGGCAAGCCTTCCTTCTCCCGCACTTGCGCGTCAGAACGTTCCAGAATCGCGTGTTCGGGGTAGAGTTTGCGCAGCGCCCACAGGATTTTGTCGCGGTGTTTGTCGGCGCCGGCGCTGAGCAGTTGGCATACCAGCGTTTTGCCGTAACAGTCGATGGTCACTCCGGGCAAGCCGTCGCATTCGGCGGCTACCAGGCGGCAGGCATTGGTATGTTGCCAGAGCTTCTCGCGTCCGCGCGCGGCTTGTTCGATGCGGCGCAGGAAGAAGGCGTTGTCGATGACTTCGTCCTGCTCGAAACTCCAGATGCGCACGCGCATGGCGGAGTCGGGCGACCAGGCGCCGCGGCCAAGCCAGCGGCCATCGCTGGCCAGCACGTCCACGGTGTCGCCTTTGTGCAGTTTGCCGCCATGCCGTTCGATGGCGCTGGCGAATACCCAGGGGTGGCGGCGCAGCAGCGATTTCTCGCGGCCCGCCGCCAGGGTGACGGTGGCTGTCATGAGGAGCGGTGAATCCTTATGCGCTTACTGCGCCGCGTTGGGGCCGGAGGCGGCGGGGTCGCGGATGCGCTGGTTGAATTCAATTTCGTCGATCGGCGCGAAAATCTGCTCCATCAATTCGCCGTTGAGCGAGGTGGGGCCTTGGGCGCGGAAGGTTTTGAGGTCGCTGGTCCAAGGCTGGGTGTAGAGTTCCGGGTCGGTGAAGGTGACTTGCAGCGTGGTGGTATTGTCATCAACGCGGGTCCAGCGCTCTTCCACTTCGGTGAAGTCGGTGAACGGCGTGCCCCATTCGTCGAGCCAGGCGCGGCCATCGAGGCCCACGGTTTTCACCACCAGCGTGTTGCCTTCCCATACGCCTACGGAATAACCGTACCAATAGGGGCCGGCCACCAGCGAATCCGGCACTTCGCGGCCATCGGTCCAGATGGTGCGCCAGTGCTTGCCCCATTCAAACAGTTGGATGACGCGATCGGGCAATTGCACCAGTTCCATCGGGCGGCCATAGACCAGGGTGCGGTAGAGGCCGGGCGGGTTGGCCTGGCTGAGCGGGTCATTGCCGAAGGCCGGCAAATCCTGGCGCGGGCCTTTGCCCGGCTTGTTGTTGTCGAAGGCGGCTTGACCGGCGGGGGTGAAGGGCAACGCGTCGGGCGACCACTGCGACTGCGGGTACTCGCCGCCACCGCCAGCGCGCAGCCAGACGCCGGTGAGCGAGCGCTCCTGCGCCAGCAGTGCGCCGGGCAGGGTGAGGCAAAGAGACAGGATCAAGGTGGACAAACGTGGCATGGGGCTTTCTCTCCGATAGACGTTTAGGAAGCTCTGGTTAAGGGTCCGCGCTGGCGATGGCCATGACGAGACACGCTGCAAGTACGTCCGTGTACGCTCCTTTACGGCCATCCCTGGCCTCCAAGGGTCTCGTCATGGCCATCGCCAGCACGGACCTGAGCAGCTTGATTAGAGGCTTCTTGGTTGTTTTAGTTGTTTTCTTGGTTCTCGACCGGGCGCCCGGTCACACCGCTTTCCAACTGCACGCCATTGACCGTGACCAGGCAGTTGGACAGACACTCACCCACCGGCGCGCCGGTACGTGAAGGATGCACGCGGAATTCCACGGTATCGCCGAGCTTGAACGACGCGCGGGTCCAGCCGAGCGAGCGCGACATCAAGACCGGGCTTGGCAATTCGATGGCGTAGTTGACCGTGGCGCCGCTGTCGTCGGTAATATCGAGAAACAGCGCGGAATGGGGGTTGCGCCAGCGGAATTCGGTAACGGTGCCGTTGACGGTGAGCCATTGACCCTGGTCATAAGACACCGAAGTGCCATGATGAGCAATGGCGGCGGAGCCGGCGAAAATAGAGAGCAAGGCGGAGCAAAGGACTACGGGGGACAAGCGGCGGTAAGTCATTAGAACCTCCCAGCGAATGGCTTGGTTTGGATAGTGGTGCTTGGTGGATTTGGTGGATAGTGGGGCTTGATAGTAGTTGTTTTTGATGGATAGGGTGAATAGTTAT
>JAITMI010000140.1 GCA_031277435.1 Pseudomonadales bacterium | reverse complement strand
CACTGCTTGTATTTTTGACCGGAACCGCAGGGGCAGGGGTCGTTGCGGCCTACTTTTGGCGCCGCCGTATTCGGCGCCTGCGCTGGCGCGGGGTTTTGCGGCTGCGGTATGGTCTGTTGCGCTTGCGCCGCCGCCAGGGCTTGCGCGGCCAGCGCGCGTTTGAGCGCTTCGGCTTGCGGCGTATCCACCGGCTGCGCGGCGTGTACTTGCTGCTGCACCATGCGCGCGGCTTCGGCGGCGCGCTGGCGTTCGATGGCGTCTACGTCTTGCTCGCGGCGGATGCGCACCATGCTGAGGAACTTGATGACTTCGACTTGAATATTGTTCAGCAGCGACTCGAACAGCATGAAGGCTTCGCGCTTGTATTCCTGTTTGGGATTCTTGCCGCCGTAGCCGCGCAGGCCGATGCCTTGGCGCAGGCTTTCCATCTGCCCCAGGTGTTCCTTCCACAAGGAGTCAAGAATTTGCAGCGTGATTTGTTTTTCAAACACGCGCATGTTGTCGCCGATTTCGGCGCATTTGTCGTTGTATTCTTGTTCGATCGCTTTGAGGATGCGCGCGCGCAGCGGGTCTTCGAACAGGGTTTTGTCTTCGTCGAGCCATTGCCTTACCGGCAAGGTGAGGCCGAATTCACCGACTAAGGCCACTTCAAGCCCGGCGATGTCCCATTGATCGTCGAGACTGCCAGGCGGAATGTAGGCGCTGATGAAATCGTTGACCACGCCTTGGCGCATCAGAGTGATGACGTCGGCGATGTCATCGGATTCCATCAGTTCGTTGCGGCGCTGGTAGATGATTTTGCGCTGTTCGTTGGCGACGTCGTCGTATTCGAGCAGTTGTTTGCGGATGTCGAAGTTGCGGCCTTCGACTTTGCGCTGGGCTTTTTCGATCGAATTGGTGACGATGCGGTGTTCGATGGCTTCGCCGCGCTGCATGCCCATGCGGCGCATCATGCTGGCGACGCGGTCGGAGGCGAAAAGACGCATCAGGCTGTCATCGAGCGCCAGATAAAAACGCGAATAACCGGGGTCGCCCTGACGGCCGGCGCGGCCACGCAATTGGTTGTCGATGCGGCGCGATTCGTGGCGTTCGGTGCCGATGATGTGCAGGCCGCCGGCCTTGATGACTTGGTCGTGGCGCTGTTTCCAGGCGTTTTTGATTTCCTCGATGGCCTCTGGCCTGCGCGCTTCGGCCGGCAAGGCATCCACTTCGGCTTGCCAGCGCCCGCCGAGTACGATGTCGGTGCCGCGGCCAGCCATGTTGGTGGCGATGGTGACGGTGCCGGGGCGGCCCGCCTGGGCGATGATTTCGGCTTCCTGCGCGTGATATTTGGCGTTGAGCACGTTGTGCTGGATTTTTTCCTTGCTGAGAAAACGCGACAGAATTTCCGAGGTTTCGATGCTGGCGGTGCCCACCAGAACCGGCACGCCTTTGTCGCGGAAGCTCTTGATGTCGCGCAGAATCGCTTCGAATTTTTCTTCGGTGCTCAGGTACACGAGATCGTTGTCGTCGATGCGCACCATCGGTCTGTTGGTGGGAATCACCACCACGGTGAGGCCGTAAATTTGGTGGAATTCGTAGGCTTCGGTGTCGGCGGTGCCGGTCATGCCGGCCAGTTTGTCGTAGAGGCGGAAGTAGTTTTGGAACGTGGTGGACGCTAAAGTCTGGCTTTCGTTCTGGATTTGCACGCGCTCCTTGGCTTCGATGGCTTGATGCAAGCCTTCCGACAAACGTCTGCCCGGCAGCGTGCGGCCGGTGTGTTCATCGACCAGGACCACTTGATCGTCCTGCACGATGTATTCGATTTCTTTATGGAACAAATAGTGCGCTTTGAGCGCGGCTTGAATCTGGTGCATCAGGGTCAGGTTGACGGCGGCGTACAACGATTCGCCTTCCTTCAAGAGCCCGCGCCGGACCAAGAGTTCCTCGATTTTTTCGTGGCCGGGATCGGTGAGTTCGATCTGGCGCTGTTTTTCGTCCACGTAAAAATCGCAGTCGGGCGCCTCGTAAGCTTCGAGCTGGCGTTCGAGCTGGGATTTTTCCGGCTTCTTGTCGCCTTTGACCAAGAAGGGTACCAGGGCGTCGATTTCCAGGTAGCGTTTGGAATTGTCCTGCACCGCGCCGGAGATGATCAGCGGCGTGCGCGCTTCGTCGATCAGGATCGAGTCCACTTCGTCCACCACGGCAAAATTGAGGCCGCGCTGGAAGCGGTCAGTCAGGCGGAAGGCCATGTTGTCGCGCAGGTAGTCGAAGCCGTATTCGTTGTTGGTGCCGTAGGTGATGTCGGCTTGATAGGCGGCGCGTTTTTCCGCCGGTTCCTGGTTCGGCACCACCACGCCCACGCTGAGGCCGAGGAATTCATAGAGCGGGCGCATCCATTCGGCGTCGCGCCGCGCCAGGTAGTCGTTGACGGTAACGAGGTGCACGCCCTTGCCGCTGAGCGCATTGAGGTAGGCCGGCAGCGTCGCCACCAGGGTCTTGCCCTCGCCGGTGCGCATTTCGGCGATCTTGCCCTGGTGCAGCACCATGCCGCCGATCATCTGCACGTCGAAGTGGCGCATCCCCATCACCCGCACGCTGGCTTCGCGCACCACGGCGAAGGCTTCGGGCAGGAGTCCGTCGAGGGTTTCGCCCTGGTTCAGCCGGTTCTTGAAACCTTCGGTTTTCGCCTTTAGCGCGGCGTCATCCAACTGCTGGAGCGATGCCTCGAAGGCATTGATTTTGCTAACAACTTTATTGAGTTTTTTGAGTTCTCGGTCGTTCTTGCTGCCGAAAATTTTAGTCAGGAACATGGGCTGGAAGTCCAGAAACGATTACAGGAACACGGGAAGCCGCGCGCCGGGGTTTGGCCGATATGGGGGCGCGAATGGGCTCTCACAAGGCATGAAAATGCGCGGAAGATAGCGAAAAGGCGGCGGGGCTGCCAAGTGCTTTGGGTGGGAATCGGCGGATTCATGACGGGTCTTGCCCCATCCCAGCCTTCCCCCGCAGGCGGGGGAAGGGGCTGTTGGCCGCGCCAAGCCCGGCGGCTCAACCGGCGGCCACGGGGCGCAGATAGGAAATCGGCGCCTTGTTTTCCTCATCGAAGGTGGCGATTTCCCAACTGTCACGGCTATCGATCAGCTTGCGCAAGAGTTGGTTGTTGAGCGCGTGGCCGGACTTGTAGCCGCGGAATTCGCCGATCAGGCTCTTGCCCAAGAGGTACAGATCGCCGATGCCGTCGAGGATCTTGTGTTTGACGAATTCGTCCTCGTAGCGCAGGCCGTCTTCATTGAGCACGCGGTAATCGCCTACCGCGATGGCGTTGTCCATGCTGGCGCCCAGCGCCAGGTTGCGGTTGCGCAGTTCCTCGAACTCGTGCATGAAGCCGAAGGTGCGGGCGCGGCTTATTTCCTTGACGAAGGAAGTGCTGGAAAAATCGATGCTGGCTTCCTTGGTGTATTTGCGGTGTACCGGGTGGTCGTACAGCAGGGTGTAGCCTACCTTGAAGCCGTTGAAGGGCTTGAGCGTTACCCATTTATCGCCTTGGGTGACGGTGACTTCCTTGGTGATGCGCAGGTATTTCTTGGCGGCGTTCTGTTCCTCAATGCCGGCGCTTTGGATCAGGAACACGAAGGGCCCGGCGCTGCCGTCCATGATCGGCACTTCGGGGGCGCTGACATCGACGTAGGCGTTGTCGATGCCCAGGCCGCTCATCGCGGACATCAGGTGTTCCACGGTGGAAACGCGCACGTCGCCTTTGACCAGCGTGGTTGACAGCGTGGTTTCGCCGACGTTTTCCGCCAGCGCGGGGATACTGACCACTGGGTCCAGATCCACCCGGAAAAACACGATGCCGGTATCAACCGGCGCTGGCCGCAGGGTGAGATAGACCTTCTTGCCGGTGTGCAGGCCGACACCGGTGGCGCGGATGATGTTCTTGAGGGTGCGTTGCTTGATCATATCGTTGAACCTGTTAATGGAAGCGGCCCCTCCGTGAGCAAGCCGCGAATGTTAACAAAGCAAGCTAGTGTGGCCCAACCTTTATTTATAAAGCGCTTTAGTGCGCTCTTACGGACAAACGGACAAATTACGGCGCCGCGACGCCCGGCAGCAGGAACCGGGCGGCGGGGGCGGCGCCGTAATGTCATCGACCGCTACCGCCTCAATCCGCCTGGCGGCGCAAGAAGGCCGGAATGTCCAGGAGGTCGAAATCGGCATCAGCGCCCACGGCTTTTTGGTAGGTCGTGGTCGGCGCGGCGCG
>JAITMI010000133.1 GCA_031277435.1 Pseudomonadales bacterium | reverse complement strand
ACCTATAAGGGAGAAACCACCACGATCATGGCGGTGACCGCCGATTATTGCCCCGCGTGCGATGAGTCCATTACCGATCTCGTCGAAACTGAGCGCGTCATGCGTGAGATGCAGGAGTTCAACAAACAGGTGAATGCCACCATCGTCGATCCTGAATTCATCAGCAGCGTGCGCAAAAAACTTCGTCTCGGCCAACGTGAAGCCGCCGAAATATTTGGCGGCGGCATCAATGCGTTCTCACGCTACGAAAGCGGCAAAACGCGACCGCCATTGGCTTTGGTCAAACTATTCAAGCTGTTGGATCGCCACCCTGATTTGCTGAATGAGGTCAGGGTGGCTTGAAATCCCCCTCTACTCAACCGGCGTATCGTCAAGCTGGAAACTCTTGAAACGGCGGTAACACAGCAAGGACAGAATCGCGGCGGCGATCAGCCCGATCAGAAAGGGCGTGAAAGCGATCAGGAATAATTGCTGCATGGTGATGTCGAGCCCCAAGAGCGCCGCGCCGATATAGGGGCCGGCGATGGCGCCGAAGCGGCCAATCGATAGCGCGGTGCCTACGCCTTTGCCGCGAATCGAGGTGGGGTAGAGCAAGCCCGCCGCCGCGTTGTTGGCGAATTGCGCGCCAAGCACCGCGACGCCGGCAAGCGTGGCCATACCGCCCAAAAAGGCAACTGACGCATCCTGCGCGCCCAGCAAAATGATCGACGGTATCCCGAGCGCGAATAAGCCAAACACGGTCAAAAATCCCAATCGATCCAGCAACAGCACTACTACTACGCCGCCCAAAGTACCGCCAGCGTGATACAGCGTGGCGACGTAAGCGGCGTCTTCGGCGGCGATGCCGTATTTGTCGTAGATCAGCGGCAAAGTAGTATTGAGAAAGAAATTGCCCAAGAGCGCCACACCAAAACAGCACCATAAGAGCGGCGTGATGAGCTTAAGACCGCCCTTGAAAAGTTCCGTGATATTGCCCTGACTCTCGGCAACCACTGGCGGATTGATGAACTCCACATCATCAGCCACCACCAGATCACGCCGCATCCGCCGCGCCGCGCGCACCAATTCCGTTTGCCGGTTTTTCTTGGTGGCCAATAATTTGAGCGATTCAGGCAAAAAGAAATACAAGCCGATGGCGACCACCACCGGCAAGATGCCGCCGGTATGAAACAGAATCTGCCAGCCATATTGCGCTTGATAATTCGCCGCGATCAGCCCCATCGCGGTGCTGCCGCTGGTGATGCCCATGAACATCAACACGATCAAGGCGGAGCGGTATTTTTTCGGCGTCAATTCACTGTTGAGCGAAATGGTGTTGGGCATGACGCCGCCGAGACCGATGCCGGCGATGAAGCGCAAGAACATCATTTGCTCCATCGTAGTGGTCCAGGCCATCAACAAGGTCACCACGCCCTAGAGCAAGGTGCCGCTGACAATGAGCGGACGGCGGCCATATTTATCGCCCAGCCAGCCAAGCAAGGGCGCGCCGAGGAAAATGCCAAACAAGTTGGCGCTGAGCACCGGCCCCATGGCGCTGCGCTCAACGCCCCAAAAGCGCGTTAAATCCGGCGCGGCAAAACCGAGCGAATTGAGATCGAAACCATCCGCGAACATGGTGAGAAAGCTCCAGAACAGGAGCTGAAGGTTGAAGCTGCCAAGACGCTGGCCATCGACGAATTCGTTTACCTGGTAGGACTGTGACATAAGCGGAAATCCTGTTTTTTTTTGATTATGGAACACGAGTCCATGAATGCCGGCGGCAAAAACCAGCATTGCCCATGCCATGACCGCGTTCAGGGGAGGAACGCGGCCACGGCATGAGCAATGGCAAACAACACGATCAGAACGGCGCGTCAGTTCATTCGACGCCGCCAGGCCCGACGATATGATCGATGTCGAGGTTGTAGTCTTGGCAGAAATACTCCTCGGTATCCTCCTCCGACCAGCGGATGTCCCAGCTAGCGGTCCAGGGCCGTGTATACGCCTTTGGATCGTCGATCGTCACTTCGTAATGCAGCGTGTCGTAGTTGGGCCGCGACAAGCGTTCAACCAAATGCAAGGCATCGGTATGCACCATGCCGGTTGGCCGGCGCGCGAACCAGAAACGTTCGTTGAAATGCACGCTATCGACGACCAGCGTGTCGCCTTCCCACTTGCCAACCGAATGGCCAAAATAGGTGGGGTCGTAATCATCAAGGCTGGGATGCTCGCGACCATCCATGTAGATGGTGCGCCAACTGTGCGGGCCGCCACCGGACAAGATGTAAATTTTGCTGCGATCGCGGTTTTCGGCGATTTCAATACCGATCGGTGTGAAAAACTGCCGCGGGCCGCCATTGGGCATACATAAAGGATGCGGATCATCCCGCCCCAGCGTTTCCAGGCGGTATTTCACCAGCGCCCGCGCCCAGGGCTGGAAGGGCGCCACTTTGTCGAGGTCTTCCTCCAAATGCACCAGGAAGGCGCCGTCCATCTCCACGAAGGTTTCCGACAATTGCCCGTTGCCCGTATTCCAATGGCCGTGTTCTCCCGGCGCGGGGCCGAAATTGACGGTACCGTCCTCAAAGCGCGGTGTTGGCCTGCTTTCGCCGCCTCCCCCGCGGTTTCCTTGCGCGTCCGCCGTCCATGACAAGGCCATCAACACGGCGAGGCTCAGGCATTGCATTGTTTTCATTTTGTAATTTTTCATCATTTATTTCCCCTGAACACGGAAGAAAATCCGCGTAACGCGGATTTTCGTGAGTAGCACCTTACAAACGGCTGCCGGAAGTCAGTAATTGCTCACCATCCACGCGCTTGATGTCGGTGGCATTGAGCAAGGGGCTGCCATCGCGCGCCAGCGAGCCGGAGACTTCGAGCAGGTCGCCTTCTTGCAAGGTGTCCCGATCCCAGCCGCGG
The DNA here is from genome assembly GCA_031277435.1 of Pseudomonadales bacterium. Lineage (GTDB taxonomy): Bacteria > Pseudomonadota > Gammaproteobacteria > Pseudomonadales > Pseudohongiellaceae > CAILUG01. The sequence continues at coordinate 409 of JAITMI010000133.1, read as the reverse complement.
CCACGCATGGCGGAGACGTTGGCGAGTTCGAAGGACCATTCGGTGACGCTGCCATCGGGATTGGTCACGTCCATGAAGAAATAAACGTGCGGGTTGCGCCAATCCACCTTGGTGACGAGGCCCGTCAAAGTCGCCGGTTTGTTGATGTCGTATTGCGCGGGAAACGAGTGGTGCGCCTGTGCGGCGGCGGCGCCCAACAGCAGTGCCGCGCCAAACAATAAACCTCTGCCATAGTTAGTGTATTTCATGGAAATTTCCTCCAAATTATCAATCACGCCTGTATTTAATTTATTACCAGACGAACGTCGCCGCTCGCCGTTCCTTTGTGCCAGGTTCCCACGATCGCGCGTTCCGTAATGGAGCCGAGATTCTCAATGGTTCCCTGAATTTCAAGTGGCAAAGTGCTACC
>JAITMI010000071.1 GCA_031277435.1 Pseudomonadales bacterium | reverse complement strand
TACGGCGCGCTAGCCGCATCCAGCGCCGCGATGGTGGCCTCGTCCAGCGTCAGTTGCGCCGCCGCCACGAGTTCATCCAATTGCTGCAAGGATGTGGCGCTGGCGATGGGCGCGGTGATGGAGGGGCGGGCGATCTGCCAGGCCAGGGCGATTTGCCCCGGCGTGGCGTTATAGTGCGCGGCGGCTTGATCGAGCGCGGCGAGGATGCGTTCCCCGCGCGGGTTCAAATAGGTGGCGATGGTGGAGGCGCCGCGCGCGCTTTTGTTGGCATCGGCGGCGCTGCGGTACTTACCGGTCAAAAACCCGCTGGCCAAGGCGTAGAAATTGACCACGCCCAGGCCATGTTGCACGCACACAGATTCCAGCGAGCTTTCATAGAGCTTGCGATCGTACAAGTTGTACAGGGGCTGCAAACTTTCGTAACGCGGCAGATTCAAGCGCCGCGATGTGTCGAGCGCCTGCGTCAGTTGCGCCGCGCTGTGGTTGGAGGCGCCGATGGCGCGCACTTTGCCGGCGGCGATCAGATCGGCGAACGCGCCGAGCGTGTCTTCGAGCGGCGTGGCGGGGTCGGGGTCATGCGCCTGGTATAGATCGATATAGTCGGTTTGCAAGCGGCGCAGCGAATCTTCCACGGCTTGGCGAATATACGCCGGCGACAGCCCGCGCTTGCCCTCCCCCATCGGCTTGCCGACCTTGGTGGCGAGCACGGCGCGCTCGCGCTTGCCGCTCTTGCGCAGCCACTTGCCGATGATGGCTTCCGATTCACCGCCCACATGGCCCGGCACCCAGGTGGAATACATATCGGCGGTGTCGATGAAGTTGAAGCCGGCATCGAGCCAGGCATCAAGCAGCCGGAACGCGCTTGCTTCATCCACCGTCCAGCCAAACACGTTACCGCCAAAACACAGCGGCGACACTTGCAAATTGGAACGCCCGAGCGGGCGCCGTTGTAGCGGACTTGCTGACATCAAAAAATTTCCTCGTTTTAGTTCAAACAGTATAAATCGTCGCGCGGAGAGTCAGGGAGAAGCAGCGCCTTGCAGATACGGCGTCAACAAGGCTTGCATCCGCGCCGCGATGATGGCGTAACCCTCGGCGTTGGGGTGCGACATGTCGGCCAATAGCAGATCCGGATTGCCCGCCAGCCCCTCGCGCAGCGAAGGAATCAGCACCGCGCCTTCCTCAGCGGCCAGTTCGGCGAACAGCGAGGCCGCCACCGCATCAGCGCCGCCATCGGTGGCCGCGCCGCGCTCGGCCAGAAACACGGTAGCGCCAGCACGCACGTAGAGCGACACCATGCGGCGCAAGTTCTCCTTGGTCTGTTCGCGCGACAGCCTCATGGAACGATCGTTACCGCCCAGCGCGATCACTACGAATTTCGGCTGCAAAGCCATGCCATCGCCAAGCGTGCCCAGCGCCATCGCGGTAGTGCTGCCGCTGCGCCCGTGGTTGACCACGCGGTAACGCAAGCCCTCGGCATCAAGCAAAGCCTGCAACTGCGCCGGCCAGGACTTGTCCCGCGCCACGCCAAAACCCGCGGTAGTGCTTTCGCCCACCGCCAAAATCACCGGCAAATCCGCGTCCTGTGCCCTTGCGCCAGCTGAGCAGAAAAGCAGCGCGGTCAAGCCAGCCATCAACAATGTTTTGAACGTAGACATGAGGCATCTCCAGCGGGATGGGGCTGGCAGTATAGGAGTTTATGCGAGCTTTGGTAACGCCCGGCATGGCCCAGGATCGCGCGGGGCGATTTGATACCCGTCAATGCCATCAACCTTGATTGGCGGGATCATGCAAAAGTTATTCATCATCCCAAAAAGGGGGAATTGTGATTCAAAATGTTGAAGGCGATATCTTGTTGAGCGGCGCGGAACTGATCGCGCATGGCGTGGCGCCGCACGATCATTTCGATACCGGGCTGGCGCGCGCCCTGCGGGAGCGCTGGCCTTCGCTGGTGCGGGATTTCCGGCACGCGACGCATCAAGACCCGCTGAGTCCGGGCGACATCTGGGCCTGGGCCGGGGTGGACGATGACGGCCACAAGCGCCGCATCGTGAACCTGATCACGCAAACCGAGCTTGGCGAACGCGGCTCCGCCCGGCCTGGGCCAGCCACTTTGCAGAACGTCGAACACGCGCTGAAGAAACTCGCCGCCTACGCGCAGCACGAAAAGGTCAAAAGCCTGGCCTTGCCGCGCCTGGCGACGGGAGTTGGCAAACTGGAATGGTCCGACGTGAAACCACTGGTGACGCGGCACCTTGGCGAGCTTGGCATACCGGTGATGGTTTATGAAACTTACCGGGCGGACACGCAGGCTAACGAAAAGCTGGGTTAACTAATCCCAATGTCTGGGGCGTTGCCTGCAACGCCCCTACATGTCTCGCGCTACGCCGCCGCACTGTTGCTTTTGCAACAACTCCTCCCCATCAACACTGTTGCCACGCCAACAGTTCCCTTCGTGTTTCCTTTCCTTCGCGGCGCCTCCGTCCGCCACTGGGCATAAAAATAATTCTTATAAATCAAGCAGATATTCCCCCGTTGGCGGGAAACATAAAACTCCACGCCAAGTTGGCACGGCCTTTGCTGATGAAACAGGGACAAGTTTTCATCACGCACTGGAGGCCCCATGCACACTCATGTTCCTTTTCATGTTTCTCACCCTTCCCACCTGCGCCAATTCACCCTGGCGCTCGTTGGCGCGCTGCTATTGGGGACATTCAGCGCCGCGCCAGCACGGGCGCACCACGCCTTCGCGGCGGAATTCGACGCCAACCAGCCGGTGGAGCTGCACGGCACGGTAACGCGGGTCAAATGGGTCAATCCGCACAGTTGGCTTTATCTCGATGTAAGCGGCGATGATGGCGCCGTTACAGAATGGGCGGTTGAATTTGGCGGCCCTTACGCGCTGCTGCAAAAAGGGCTGCGCAAGACCGACTTCCCCATCGGCGCCACGGTAAGCGTCAACGGTTTTCTGGCCAAGAGCGGCGCGCCGGTGGTCAATGCCTCCAAGGTGCTGTTGCCCGATGGCCGTGATTTCTACACCGCCGCCGAAGATAGCCCCGGCGCTGGCGAATAAGTGGGAAGGAATTTACCGTGAAACAGTGTACTTTTATTCACGCGCGCACCAAGACCTTGCTGTGCGCGCTGGCATCCAGTTTTCTTTTGAGCGGCGCGGCGCAAGCCGAACTGCCGCGTGGCGATTCCGGCAAGCCGGATTTTTCCGGCATCTGGCAAAGCCTCAGCGGCGCCGATTACGGGCTTGAAGCGCACGGTGCGCGCATTGACGCGCCGCCTGGCGTGGGAGTGGTCAGCGAGCCGATTCCTTATCAGGATTGGGCGCTCAAACAGCGCAAGGAAAATTTCGCCCAGCGCGCGGAACTCGACCCCGCGCGCCAGTGCTTCTCGCTCGGCACGCCGCGCGGCGTCTATTACCCGGAACCGTTCCAAATCTTCCAGCGCGAGCGCGATTTAACCCTATTGTTCCAGCATGGCTTCCGCGCGCGCACCATCAACACCAATGAGTCGCTGCACCCCGAAGGACCGATCGGGTTCTGGTTCGGCGATTCGCGCGCACATTGGGAGGG
>JAITMI010000065.1 GCA_031277435.1 Pseudomonadales bacterium | reverse complement strand
CGCGCCGCTGGAGCGTTTGAGCTTGAAGGCCAAGGGCGAACCGGGCCAGGACAATTCCGCTTCGAAACGGGCGTTCTGACTGCTGAGAAAGGCCGCCTGCCCCCAGCTCGGCAACACCCGCGCCAGATCGGTGGCGGTAACGAGGCCGCTGAAACTGCTTTGCAATTCGCCGCCGCGATAACTCCAATCGATACTGGCGCCGCCGCTCGCATCGAGCCCAAGCACGCTGCTTTGCGGCGATTGCAAGCGAAAATCTTCGATGCGCGCGCCCGCCGTATACGGACGGTAAGTGAAACTGAGCTGGCCCAGATTGTCCGCGCCTACGCTGATTTGCGCGCTATTAAAATCAAACGCGGGCAAGGCGATGGGATCGACCTTGGCGAGTAAATCCACTTCCGCCGCGGCGCGCGCCTCTTGTGGCGTCAACTCGGGCCGCGGCGGCAGGCGCAAATAATCAAGTTCCACCTGCCAGGGCGCCGCCTGATGCAGCGCCAGCCGTCCGCTCAAAAGCGCATTGTGGCCCTGGATGCGCCAGCCCCCCTCGCCCGGCTGCACTTGTACGTTGATGTCCTCTAAACGCTGGCCAAACAACGACAGCTCGTCCACGTTCACATCCACCAGGCGCAGAGTTTCCTCCAGCGTGCGGCCAGTGCCGTTGCCGCGCTGCATCACGCTGCGCGCCACCGCCCGCCAGGCATCGAAATCGAAACTGTCGAGCTCGCCGCTCACCAAGAGCCCGGCGGCATGCGCATCGGCCTGGCGCACGGTGAAATCCCGGTTGAGCGCGCCGAAATAAAGCTGGCCGCGCTCAAGGCCGCGCGCATCAAGGGTCAAGGTTCCGGAAATGATGTCATCGAAACGCAGGGTCAAGAGATCGCTTCTATCACCTTGGGCGCCCGCCTTGCCGAAGGCATAGTCGAGCGCGAGCTGATGCCCCTCTGAGGCCGTCTTGGCAAACGGCGCTGGCAGGCTGAGCGCCGTGCCTTGCAGATCGGAATTCAAGTTGAGCCGCGCGCCGGCGCCAGCGCCGGGGAATTCCAGCGCCAGTTGGTAATCGAGTTCGCCTTCGGCATAGTCGAGAATGCCTTTGACGAAATTTGGCATCCGCTCCCATGCGCGTAAATTCTCTACTTTGGCGCGGCCATTGCCGGCAATCCGGGTGCGGCGCCCGCCTTCTGGCAGGCGCGCGCTCTCGATGTCGGCGCGCAGCGTCTCTCCGAATAATTGCGCCTGCATGGCGCTGGCGCTGAGCCCGCCTTGCGCGCTGTATTTCAGCACTCCATCGACGCCGCTGAAATACAGCGCGTATTCTGGAATGCTCAGGGTGCTATCCTGACTGCGCACGTCTACCTCGATCAAGCGTTCGCGCGGATTGCCGCCCAAGGGCAGGCCAAGGCTTAGCGTGGTATCGAGCCGTCCGCTGGTTTGCCAAGTGTCGAAGGTGCTACCGAGCACTTGATGCAGCGGCGAATTCAGCAAGAAACGCCAGCCCGCGGCGCTGCCGCTGGTGGCCTTGCCGTCGAGCGCCAGCCAGGAGCCGCCCAGTTCATCGCGCCGTATGCGCGCCGTGGCGCTTTGCAGCGTTACGCCATCGATGCCGCCAGCGCGGCCGATGGCGTCGGTGGCGCCATCGCGTACCGTAATGGTGGCCTGTGCGTTTTCGAGCGGCTGCCAGTCCTTGGCGAAGCGCAAATTGCCGCCGTTCACCTGGTACCAGGATTGCACGCTGGTGGAAACGTCCACGCCATTGCGCCGCTGCTGGCGCAAGAGAAAACCGCTGTCGCTGAGTTCACCGCCCTGTAACGCCGTGCGCAGCCAGTCCATGGTCGGCGCCAGCCGCGGCAGCGTGGGCAAATACACTTTGCCCGGCGCCACCGCCATGCGCTCTACGCCCACCAACAGTTTGAGGCTGCTTTCGCGCGTGCCGTCCTCGAAGCGCTGATTGAGCAGCGCGAAGCCGACGCGGGCATCGAGATCGGCATCGTGCACGTCGAGCAAATCGCTGTGCACCCGCACTTCGCCATCGGCCACCTGCCAGTTGATGCGGCCATTGACCTGCTCATAGCGCCAGGGATCGGCGAACATCTTGGGCAGATGCAGGGTAAAGTCGCGGCTGTCCACTTCCGCCATGCCGCTAAGCGCGCTGGCCTCAATGTAGGCGGACAGATTGCCGCCAGCGGGGGCAGAGTTCCAGGGCTGCACCGCGCCGTTTTCGAGATTGGCGCGTACTTGGAAATAGCCGGGATAGGAGCCATCACTGCGCGTTTCCACCCGCACATTGCGCAGCACCCCTTGCGGCGCCAGCGTGCGCAGCACCGTCGCGCCAGACTCGGGCAAGGGCGTGGCGTCAAGCGCCAACGTGGACAAGAGCGTCAAATCCACGCTGGCCGCTTGCAGCAGCAAGGCCGGCGCTTCGGGATCACTCTGGCTCAGGCGCAAGGCCGGCAAGAGCCAGGGCGTTTGCTCCCAGATGAAGGCCAGATCGCGCAATTGCAAATCCCAGGCGCCGCTACTTTGGCGCTCGGCGCGCAGATCCACGCGGCCCTGCTGTAGCGGCACGCGCAAGCCGCGCACCGGTTCCTGTGCGCTCAGTTGCGCATCGCGCAGACGCGCGCTGAGCGACAGCGCGCCCGCCGCGTCGAAATCGAACCACCACTCGGAGCTCACGCGCGCCTGCGCCACCTGCCAGGCGGGCAGGCGCGCTTGCAGCAGGGCGCGCAGATCGAGCGCCGGCAATTGCGCCCAGCCGTGGCCGGACCACCCGGTATCCGGCATCTGGTGCAATTCCAGCGCCACCTGGCTCAGGCTGGGCTGTTCATCCAACTGAAATTGCAGACGCGCGCGATGCAGCGGCCCGCTGTTTTCGATTTCAACGGCCAGCGCCCGCAAGCTCAGCGGCTGGCCCACGGCGGGGCGCAAGACCAAGCGCGACCCGGCCAGGCTCAAATGCGGCGTATTCAATAAAAACCGCTGAAGCTGCGCCGCGAAAGCGCCCTGCCCCGCCGGCAAACCGGCCAGAGCCCAGCGACCATCCGGCATCTCTTGCAATTCCAGTTCGACGGCGCCGATCACCAGCGAGGCAATCACCAACTGGCGCTGCCGCACACTGGACCAGACATCCACCGCGAAACGCAAGTTTTCAATGCGCTGCGGCGCGCCATCGGGCGCCTGCACGGACAGCGCCGCGACATCCAGCCAGGGCGTGGCGCCGCGCCAGGAACCTTGCAAGCCTTCGATATGCACCGGCACCTGCAACAGGCGCGTCAACTCCGCCTCGATGCGCGTGCTCTGGCTCGCCAAGCGTGGCAACAGCAGGCGCCCGGCGCTCAGATACAGCGTGACCAAAAGCAGCAAGGCGAAACACAGGCGCAGCAGCCACCAGCCCAGCCGGCGTAGCAAGCCGGGCCGAGTTGGACTCTGAGTTGAAGTGGCGGCGTTCATGGCCTCAGTACATCACCACATCAAACTGCTCAGTGGTATACATCGCCTCCACTTGAAAACCGATGCTCTTGCCGGTGAGCTGTTCCAGATTGGCCAGGGTGTCGGCTTCCTCCTCCAACATGCGATCCACCACATCCTGTGCGCCGCGCACTAACAGTTTATTGCTTTCAAACGCGCGCGCCATGCGGAGAATTTCACGGAAAATTTCGTAGCACACGGTTTCCGGGGTCTTGATACTGGAACGCCCGGCGCAAGTCGGGCATTCCTTGCACATGATCTGCCGCAGGCTTTCGCGGGTGCGTTTGCGCGTCATTTCCAAGAGGCCCAATTCCGACAAGGGCGAGAGGCGGGTGCGCGCCGGGTCGCGTTCCAGCGCCTTGGTGAAGGTACGCAGCACTTCGCGCTGATGTTCCTCGTTCTTCATGTCGATGAAATCAACGATGATGATGCCGCCGATATTGCGCACCTTGAGCTGCCGCGCGATGGCTTTGGCCGCTTCCAGGTTGGTCTTGAAAATGGTTTCTTCCTGATTGCGGCTGCCGAGAAAAGCGCCGGTGTTGACATCAATGGTGGTCATCGCCTCGTTCTGGTCGATCACCAGATTGCCGCCGGATTTCAGCCGCACGTTGCGCGACAGCGCTTTTTGGATTTCGTCGTCGATGCCATAGAGATCAAATAAAGGACGTTCGTTCTGATACAGCTCCACCCGCGTTTCGATTTCGGGAATAAAATCGCGCGCGAAGGCCAGCACTTCCTCGTAAGTGCCGCGGTCATCGACGCGGATTTTTTCCACCTGCGGCTTGAGCAAATCGCGCATCGCGCGCACGTACAGCACCAAGTCCTGATAAATCATGCGCACGCTCTGTTCCGCCTGGATGCGCCGCCGCACCGCGTTCCACACGCGGCGCAAGAATTGAATGTCGGCGCCGAGTTCGCTTTCGTTCACGCCTTCGGCCGCCGTGCGCAAAATAAAACCGCCCTGATTGTCCAAGCCCTGCTGCTGCACGCTGAGCGCCAGCACGGCCAAGAGGCGCGCGCGTTCTTCCTCGTTTTCGATGCGCTGCGAAATGCCCAGATGGCGGGTGCGCGGCATATACACCAAATAGCGCGAAGCGATCGACAAATGCGTGGTAAGCCGCGCGCCTTTGCTGCTCATCGGCTCCTTCGCCACCTGCACCACCAGGTATTGGCCTTCGTACAAGAGCTGCGTAATCAGCGGCGTTTGCGCGGCGGGCGGCAGTTCAAAGCCTTCCTCGTCCAGTTGCGCGATGTCGGCGGCGTGGATGAAGCCGGCTTTGTCGAGGCCAATGTCCACGAAGGCCGCCTGCATTCCCGGCATCACCCGCAGCACCTTGCCCAAATAGATATTGCCGGCTGGGCCGCGCTTGTTGTTGCGCTCGATGTAGATTTCCTGCAACAGCCCCTGT
>JAITMI010000061.1 GCA_031277435.1 Pseudomonadales bacterium | reverse complement strand
TTGCGTTGCTACCGATGGCGCTAGTTGCCGCCGAGGCTCAGCCGGGGGTGTACTTCGAGCATGAGGACTGGGAGTTGGCTTGTGACAACACGCTCACTTGCCGCGCCGCGGGCTATCAGGTTGATGATGCGGTGTTGTCGCTGTCGGTGCTGTTGACCCGCGAGGGTGGCCCCAATCAAGCCGTGAGCGGCAAGCTGATGCTTGGCAGTTATGACGATAGTACATGGGACCATCTGCCCAACGTCGTCAATCTGAGCTTGTACATCAATGAGCAGTCCGCGGGAGAGCTTACGATGACCAAGCCCAAATTGACGGGCGATTTGACGCCGGGCCAGGTGACGGCGCTATTGGACGCCGTGGTTGGCACGAGCTACATCGAATTCCGCTATCAGCCGGCAAGGGGCGCTAGCACAAGCTGGTATCTGTCCGATCAAGGCGCCAGCGCCGTGCTCTTGAAAATGGACGAATTCCAAGGCCGCCTGGATACGCCCGGCGCGCTGGTCAGAAAGGGCAACCGGGACGAAGCCAGTGTGCCGCCACCCGTGCCGGTTCCCGTGGTTCGGGCCGCGCCGCTGCCCGCGCCGTTGCCGGGTGACGAAAATTTCGTGCAAAACAACGCCGCCGCCTTGCTGGACGCCCTTCGCCCCACCGTTAGCGAAACCATTAGCGAAGACGATGACACTTTCTGCCCCGCCCTGATCGACCCCGAGTACGACTGGGACTTTGGGCCGGTAGAAATGATAATGGCGGCAACCCGCCTGAACGACGGCAAGATGCTGCTCAGAGCACACTGCTGGGAGGCGGCATATAACAACAATGGGGATGGCTATTGGGTCATCAATGACGTCGCGCCTTATGCGCCGGTCTTGGTCACCACCAGTGCTATTGGCGATGAGGACGGCGCCATTTTTTCGTACCACTGGGGCCGCGGGGAGGGTGATTGCATAAGCGAGGAGCGCTGGACTTGGGACGGTGAGCAATTCGTTCACACCTCCGCCTATAGCACCGGCATGTGCAAAATGGTCACCCTTGGCGGCCCGTGGACGCTGCCAACCATCGTCACCGAGGTGAAGTAACGGGCATGAAAAAGCCCGGCGGGGAGCTCCCACGCCGGGCTCAGGGTCGCTGCGCGCTTATTGCGCGGCGCTGAAATCCTTGGGAATGTCGGAGGCTGGATCGCCGGTAACGTCGGTCTTGGAGAAATGGGCCTGGGTGACTTTGCCGGCGGCATCGGTGCAGGTGACGACGAATTCCGGGTCATCCGGCGTGCCGCCATAGTTGGTGACCGACTTGGTATCGACCGTGGCGCATTCGGGCTTCTCGCGCGCAACCATGTTGACGCCGGCGATGATGATGACCTTGTAGTGATCCAAAAACGGATCGATCTGAAATGGAAAATCCTTTTCCTCGTAAGTCGCCGCCGCCGCGTGGGTGGCGTACAAAGACCAGACGGCCAGGAGCATTAGTGATCGCTGCATGGGAGATTCCTGTTCAGTGGCTTAGGATGAGGGGCGTTATTTTCCATCCTGGTGCATTGAATGTGCGTCAAAAAGCCATCCAAAACTGACGCGCCGCCGCCAGGCTCAGAGCTTCACCGCCTTCCAGTTTTGCAGCAGCGCGCGGAAGGTCAGTACCATTTTGGCGGGGTCTTGCGGGAATTTGAAAAAGCCTTGGAAATCGCCTTCGGGGTTGATCAAGAGCACTTCGCCGCTGTGGTTGACTAAATAGTCGCCTTCATCGCCTTGCGGCACGTAGGCGAAGGCGATGTTCAGTTGCCGCGCCAAGTTAAATACGTCGATGTATTCGGCGGTGGCGCCTTGGTAATCGGCGCCGAAATAGCGCACGTATTGTTTGAGCTTTTCGGGCGTATCGCGCGCTGGGTCCACGGAAATGAACACCACTTGGGTTTGCGCGGCGGCGTCCGCGTCTACTTTGGCCAATTGTTCCTGAAACTGGCGCAGGGTGGCCATCGTTACCGGGCAGATGTCGGGGCAATAGGTGTAGCCGAAATACAGCAGCGACCAGCGGCCCTTGAGACGCTCCCCGGTGAAGGGCTGCCCATCTTGATCGGTGAGTTGAAAAGCCGCCAGACGGCGCGGAATGTCGTACACGAACAGCCCGTTTTCGCTGAGCTGTTCCTGGCTCATGGGCGCTGGCGTCAGCACTTTGTGAATCAACAGGCCGAGCACCAGGGCGATGAAAGCCACGAGCCCGATAACGGTATTGGCGACGTTGCGTTGCATTGCTGCCTCGGGTAAAGCGGAAATGGAATCAGAGGTAGTGATCGATCAAGAGCGCGACGAACAGCGCGATCAGGTAGAAGATCGAATAGCGGAATGTTTTCATCGCCAATTGCGGACGCTCGGTCAACATCAGTGCGATGGAGTAATAGAGAAAGCCAGCGCCGAGCACCAGCGCGCTGAACAAATACGGCAGCCCGCTCATGCCGGTGAGATAGGGCAATACCGAGGCCAAGAGCATGAGCACGGTATAGAGCAGCGTGTGCAGTTTGGTGAGCTGTTCGCCGTGGGTTACCGGCAGCATGGGGATGTCGGTTTTGGCATAGTCGTTCTTGCGATGAATCGCCAGCGGCCAGAAATGCGGCGGCGTCCAGGCGAAGATGATGAGCACCAATAGCAGCCCGCCCGGATCGGCGCTGCCGGTGACCGCGGTCCAGCCGAGCAAGGGCGGCATGGCGCCAGACAGCCCGCCGATCACGATATTCTGCGGCGTGGCGCGCTTGAGCCAGCCGGTGTAAATGATGGCGTAGCCAACGAACGAGGCCAAGGTGAGCCAGGCGCAGAGTGGATTGACGAACACGATCAAGATCGCCATGCCAAGCAGGCAGATCACGCAGGCGAAAACCAGGGCTTGCACGGGGCTTACCTTGCCCTGCGGAATCGGGCGCTTGATGGTGCGCTGCATCAGGACGTCGATGCGGTGATCGATCAGATGATTCACCACCGCGCCAGCGCCAGCGACCAGCGCGATGCCGAGATTGCCCCACCAAAGGATCGGCCACGGCACCATGCCCGGCACGGCGAGAAACATGCCCACCAGCGCGGTGAGCACCATCATCATGACCACGCGCGGTTTGCACATCTCATAGTAATCGCGCCAGGTGGCGGATTTTTTGATGGTGAGTTCGGACATGGCGTATCTACTTGGCGGCGCTTCTACTTTTGTAGAGGCGGTAGTTCAGGCTGACGAGGGACAGCAATAGTAAGGCACCCCCCGCGTTATGGGCAACCGCGACCGGCAAAGGCAGCGACCAGTGCACGTTGCTCAGGCCCAGGCAAAGCTGGATCGCCAACAGCGCCGCGATCACGTTGGCCTGGCGGCGTAGCGCGGGGTCGCTAGTGCCGGCGGCGCGGTACAGGCGCGACAGCAGGAAAATGAGATAGCCCGTTACCACCAGCGCGCCGATACGATGGCCCATGTGGATCGCCACGCGGGCCGTGCCATCGAGCTGGCCGCCGAGGTAGTTGGGGCCGATTTCCTGCAAGATATTGAAGCCGCTCGCGGCGTCCATCGGCGGCCACCAGCGGCCCTGGCAGGTGGGCAGATCGGGGCAGGCGAGCGCGGCGTAGTTGGTGCTGGTCCAGCCGCCAAGCAGAATCTGCGCGACCACCACGGCGAGGCCGCCCAGCGCCAGGGGCCGCAGCGCTTGCCAATACTGCGCCGCCAGCGCGGGCGGCGCCTGGAATTGGGCGGGGGCCGACAAGCGCAGGGACAAGAGCCACAAGAGGCTGAGCGTGGTGAAGCCGCCCAATAGATGCGCGGTGACCACCTGTGGCCACAATTTCAGCGTGACCGTCCACATGCCGAACAAGCCTTGCGCGATCACCAAGAGCAAGAGGAACAGCGGCAATTTGAGCGGCGTCCCCGCCGCGCGATTGCGCCAGGCGAGCGCGGCGATGAGGATGATGACGAAACCCAAGGTGCCGGCAAAATAGCGGTGCACCACTTCCGGCCAGGCTTTCGCCACCTCGAAGGGCGCGTCGGGGAAGCGCGCTTCGGCCGCCGCGATTTGCTCCGGCGTGCCCGGCCATACCAGGTGGCCGTAACAGCCGGGCCAGTCGGGGCAGCCGAGGCCGGCGTCCTTGAGGCGCGTGAAGGCGCCGAGAATCACCACGCCGAGCGCCAGCACGGTGGCGAACAGCACCAGGGAATACGCCAGTTTGGAGCTTTTCATCACCATTCCCCCTGACTAGCCGAGGCTGCTCTGTCTGAGCAGCTTGTTGATGTCGGACAGGATGTCCTCGGGCGTGTCCTCGGGCGTGAAGTACAGCATCACGTTACCCACCGGGTCGGCCACGTAGATGTAATGTTGCGTCAGCGGGTCTTCGCCCTCGCGCGCGCTCGGCGTGAGCACGGCGCGCAAGGTGGCGGGCTCGGCGAATACGTTGCGCATACCCGGATGTTCGCTGCTCAGCAAGGTGGTCAATTCGGGCGGCAATTGCAGCGAACCTGCTTCTACATGTACGTATACGCCTTGCACGCGGCGCGCTTCGGAACCTAGGCGGGTGTGGACCTGGCGCAGAAAATACAAGCGCTCTACGCACACCGCATCACAGCTATCGCCGCCCAGATAGAGCAGTTGCCAGGGGCGCGGCGTGTAATCGCCGGGGCTTACGCTGGCGGTCATGGCCTCGAAGCTCTGGTAGGCGGGCGCGCCGTTTTCATCGCGCAGTTGCAGCGCGGTGAGCTCGACCACCGGAATCACCAGTTCGCCCTTGTTGGTGGTATTGACCACGCCGCTTTGTAGCGCCCGGTTGAAATACCAGGTGGCGAGGGTGATCGGCAGGATCACCGCCGTCAGCAGCAGGGTCAGTTTGATTTTGTTGGCTTGTTGCTTATCCATGTGGGTCTCTCTTATGCGTCCGCGCCGTCTTGAGGGCGCGTGCTGTAATACAGGTACAGCAGGCTCAAGGCCAGCGCCATCGCGAACCACTGCACCGCGTAGCCACGGTGCATGGCGGGGCTCAGGTTGATGAGGGGCCAGGCGCGAATCAGCGCACCTTCAGCGCCTTCGGCCAGCCGCAGCGTGTACGGAAACAGCGTGCCGTCGAGCTCTGCCACGCGCTGCATTTCCTCAAGTTGCAAGGCTTCGATCACCTTGGGCCAGCCGGCGGACATCAGCTCATCGCTGAGCAAGACCGGCTCGCCCACCGGCACGTAAATACTGCCTTGGACTTGCAGCCGCGCGGGCAAGGGCGCGATCTCTGGCAAGTCCGCGCGCGTCGCGCCTTGGCTTACCCAGCCGCGATTGATGAAGACCAGGAGCCCGTCATCAGCGCGCAGCGCCTGCAATACTTCATAACCGGCGCGCCCTTGGTACAGGCGGTTATCCAGCAAAAAGAGATGCGCGTTGTCCGGCGCGCCGCTGAGGCGCACTTGCCGGTATTGCAAATCGTCCGCCGGGTTCAGCGTCTCCAGCGGCGCTGGCGCTTGCTGCTGGCGGCTTTCGTACACGGCCAAAAGCGCGAGCTTTTCCTGTTCGCGCGCCAATTGCCAAAACCCCAGGCGCAACAATAGCGGCAGCAGCAGCAGGTAAAGCAGCGTCAGTTTCCAATCGAAATGGTAGTGTCGCGGTCGTTGCCACATAGCCTTGGAGGAATGTCGTTGAGGGCTCTGGTACCATGCACGCCGGGTTTTCGCTTACTTCGTTCCAGCGGTTTTGCTCATGTTGCTGCGTTTCATCATCGTCGTGCTTTTGATCGCCATGATCGCCTCCTTGGTGGGCGGCGCGGTATTTTTCTTCAAGGATCAGGGCGAAGGCAAACGCACCTTGTATGCGCTTGGTCTGCGCATCACGCTGGCGGTGCTGTTGATCCTGTGCATCACCTATGGCGTATTGTCCGGCCAGCTTGCGATCCACGCGCCTTGGCATCCCTGAACCCGCAATAACAAGCCGCTCAAACAAAAAGGGCGCGCCCGCAGTTTCCCGTAGCGCACCCTTTTTTTAGTGGTGGCCAGACTTCCTGTCCGGCCATAATCAATGTTGCCCGCGTCGCGTCACAAGATGTAGACGAAGATGAACAAGCACACCCACACCACGTCCACGAAGTGCCAGTACCAGGAGGCGGCTTCAAAACCGAAGTGATCCTCGGGCTTGAAGTGGCCCTTGAGCGCGCGGAAGAACATCACGCTCAGCATGAAGGCGCCGAGGGTGACGTGGAAGCCGTGGAAGCCGGTCAAGAGGAAGAAGGTGGAGCCGTAGATGCCGGAATTCAGCGTCAAGCCCAGTTCGCTATAGGCGTGGGAATATTCTTCGATCTGCAAGAACAGGAACACAATGCCGAGCAATACGGTGAGGCCCAGCCAGGTGATCAGCTTTTGGCGATTGCCGTTCTTGAGCGCGGTGTGGGCGATGTGTACGGTGAAGCTGGAGCTGATCAGCAGGATGGTGTTCCACAGCGGCAGGTAGCTCAACATGCCGCTGAAGCCCGGCCATGCCATGGATTCTTCGGGGTCGGGGAACAGCGCGGGATTCGGGTTATCGACCACCGGCCAGGTGGCTTGGAATTCCGGGTACAGCATTTGCCCGGTAATGCCCTTGTCGCCTTCGCCGCCGAGCCAGCCCACCACCCACATGCGCACGTAGAACAGCGCGCCGAAGAAGGCGGCGAAGAACATCACTTCGGAGAAGATGAACCAGTACATGCCCAGCACATAAGAGCGCTTGAGTTGCGCGCCGGGCAGGCCCTGATGGTTTTCGCGGATCTGGGTGGAGAACCAGAAGAACAACGTGGTGGCAATCACCGCGAAGCCGGCGAAAGTCATCACGCTGGCAAGGCCCGTGCCTTCACCGGCCTTGATGTCGTTCAACAGGTGGCCCAGAGAAAACACGAACAAGGCCAAACCGACCGAGGCGGCAATCGGGAAGGGGGAGTGTTCTGGAACGTAGTAGGGCTGGTCGTAACCGCCGGATGCTTGTTTGCTCGCCATATTAGCCATTTTGCTTCAGCCTTTTTT
Source organism: Pseudomonadales bacterium (assembly GCA_031277435.1). Taxonomy (GTDB): domain Bacteria; phylum Pseudomonadota; class Gammaproteobacteria; order Pseudomonadales; family Pseudohongiellaceae; genus CAILUG01. The sequence goes on along the minus strand of JAITMI010000061.1, from coordinate 8,964 downwards.
AAATAAATCCGCTCTAATGCTTGCTACTTCACTTACTGCTTCAATACTTACTAGTTCACCGACAAAGCCTGGCTTTTGCCGGCAAAATTTTGCGTTACATCGAACAGGGTGTAGGACAGGGTCAGCTTGCTGACATCCTCTGGCAAATCCCGGTCGATAAAGAAGATCAGCGGCATTTCCACTGCTTCCCCCGCGTCGAGCGCTTGCTGCGTAAAACAGAAGCACTCGGTTTTGTGCAGATAATCCACGCTGCGCGCCGGCGCCACGCTGGGCACCGCCTGCGCGATCATGCGCTGTGCCGTAGGGTTGCGCGCATAAAACTTCACTTCCGTCAGTTCGCCTGGATGCAAGGTTACCTGATGCTGCATCGGGCGGAATTCCCAGGCCATGCCGGCGTTGTTGCTGGCGAGGAATTGCACCGTTACCTCGCGGCTCTCATCCACCGCCACCTGCGCTTGTTGGTACTGATAGCGGCCGCCGGTTTTGCCGTTGAGGCCGGTCAGTTCGCAGATCACGCTATAGATCGGCACCAGGAGGAAGCCGAAGCCGAACATCCCCACGGTAAGCAGGCTCAGCTTGGCGACCACCTTGCCCGAGGACATGACTTGCTTGTCAGACTTGTCCGCCATGCCGCTTTCTCAAAGAATTCCTTATTTGATCGCCGGCGGGGTGGTGAAGCTGTGGTAGGGCGGCGGCGAAGGCAGCGTCCACTCCAGACCATGCGACCCATCCCATACTTCGGCGGTGGCTTTTTTGCCGCCTTTGACGCACTTGATCACCACCCACACGAAGATGAGCTGGCTGAAGCCGAACAGGAACGCGCCTACCGTCGACATCATGTTGAAATCCGTAAATTGCAGCGCGTAGTCGGGAATACGGCGCGGCATCCCGGCGAGGCCCAGGAAGTGCTGCGGGAAGAACAGGATGTTGATGCCGATGAAGGACAGCCAGAAATGCACGCGGCCCAGGTTTTCGTCGTACATGTTGCCGGTCCACTTCGGCAGCCAGTAATAGGCGGCGGCCATCAGGGAGAACACCGCGCCGGGCACCAGCACGTAGTGGAAGTGGGCGACCACGAAATAGGTGTCGTGGTATTGGAAGTCGGCGGGCGCGATCGCCAGCATCAGGCCGGTGAAACCGCCGCAGGTAAAGAGCACCACGAAGGCGATGGCGAACAGCATCGGCGTTTCAAAGGAAATCGAGCCTTTGAACATGGTGGTGACCCAGTTGAACACTTTGACGCCGGTCGGCACCGCAATCAGCATGGTGGCGTACATGAAGAACAATTCACCCGCCAGCGGCATACCGGTAACGAACATGTGGTGCACCCACACGATCAGTGACAGGAAGGCGATGGAGGAGGTGGCGTACACCATTGAGTCGTAGCCGAACAGTTTTTTGCGCGAGAAGGTGGCGATGATCTCGGACACCACGCCGAAAGCCGGCAGGATCATGATGTACACCTCAGGGTGCCCGAAGAACCAGAAGACGTGCTGGAACAATACCGGGTCGCCGCCGCCAGCGGCGCTGAAGAAGCTGGTGCCGAAGTGCACGTCGAACAGCATCATGGTAACCACGCCCGCCAATACCGGCATGACCAGGAGCAGCAGGTAAGCGGTGATCAGCCAGGTCCAGACGAAGAGCGGCATTTTCATGTACGTCATGCCCGGCGCGCGCAGGTTCTGGATGGTGGCGATGATGTTGATGGCGCCCATGATGGAGGAAATCCCCATCATGTGTACCGCGAAAATGAAGAAGGTGACCGAGGAAGTCGCGTAGGTGGTGGACAAGGGCGCGTAGAAGGTCCAGCCGAAGTTGGGCGCGCCGGCGTCGGTCAAGAGCGTGGAGGCCAGCATGGTGAAGGCGAAGGGCAGAATCCAGAAGCTCCAGTTGTTCATGCGCGGCAAGGCCATGTCGGGCGCGCCGATCATCAGGGGCACCATCCAGTTGGCGAGGCCGACGAAGGCCGGCATCACGGCGCCGAACACCATCACCAGGCCGTGCATGGTGGTCATCTGGTTGAAGAAGTCCGGCTGCACGAACTGCAAACCGGGCTGGAACAATTCCGCGCGGATCACCAGCGCGAAAGTGCCGCCCAGCAGGAACATGGCCAAACTGAACACCAGGTACATCGTGCCGATGTCCTTGTGGTTGGTGGCAAACAGCCAGCGCTTAATACCCTTGGCCGGGCCGTGGTGATGATCGTCGTGTCCACTCGCCATTGCAGTGACTCCTCAAGCTCTCGTTAATTCTTGCGTTAATTCTTGCTTATCTATGTTGCGGTTGTGCTGCCCGCTTACTGCCCAGCCTGCTGGGCTTGCAGGATTTCTATCGGGGTCACCAAATCGCCCACGCTGTTGCCCAGCGCGTTGCGTTCGTAGGTGATCACGCCGGCCAGTTGCACCGGGGTCAACAGCGCGCCAAAGGCGGCCATCGCGGTACCGGGGCGGCCATTGAGCACGACGTTGATGTGTTCTTCAATCGGGCCGGTGGTGACCACGCTGCCAGTCAGAGGCGGGAACGCGGGCGGCAGGCCCTGGCCGTTGACCTGATGGCAGGCCACGCAGAAGGTGGTGTAGACGGTCTGGCCTTCGGCCACCAATTGTTCCATGGTCCACTCTTGATTGGTCAGCTCGGCGGCGGCGGCGGCGGCGGCCTGTTTTTCGGCCAGCCAGGCGTCGAAATCAGCCCGCTCCTTCACCTCGACCACGATCGGCATGAAGCCGTGCAATTGCCCGCACAATTCGGTGCATTGGCCGCGGTAAGTGCCGGTTTCTTCCACGTTTACCCAGGCTTCGTTGATGAAGCCGGGAATGGCGTCGCGCTTGAGCGCGAACTGCGGCATCCACCAGGAATGGATCACGTCGGCGGAGGTCAACAGAAAACGGACCTTGGTATTGACCGGGATCACCAGCGGCTCATCCACTTCGAGCAGGTAGTGTTCGCCTTTTTCGGCGAAGCTGCCCTCCGGTACAGATGGATCAAACAGGCTGCCGATTTGCTCGCGCGGCGTGGATAGGTTGCTGAAGAAGGTCACGTCTTCGCCATCACCATTGATGTAGCTGTATTGCCAGCGCCATTGATAGCCAGTGATCTTGATGTCGAGTTCAGCGTTGGAGGTATCGTAAATCTGCGTCAGCACTCTGGTGGAGGGGATGGCCATGCCAACCAGAATCAAAAAGGGAATGCTGGTCCAGATGATTTCCACCAAGGTGCTGTGTGAGAAGGTGGCGGGAACGGCGCCTTTGGACTTGCGATAACGGATCAACGAATAAAACAGTACGCCATAGACCACCACGGCGATCGCCACGCAGATCCAGATGATGTCCATGTGCAGCTTGTACGTGGCACGGCTGACGCTGGTGACCCCTTGCGGCATGTTCACTTCCGCCGCCAGGCTCAGCGCGGGCAAGAGCGCCGCCAACGCGGCCAGCGCCACGCTCGAGCAGAGTTTGTTTAGCGTATTCTTGATTGTTGGCAGCATCCGCCGGCTCTCCACGTCTCTTTAATCTTATCTATCTGATCTATCTAATCTGATTCTTTGAAATTCCGGCGTATCGTTCACACGCGCGAAACCGGCCTTCGCGCGCCTCCCTTCGTTTTGCCCGCAAAATTATTGCAAGGCTCAAGCCCCGCGGCTTGCGCGGATCATGCTCGAAAGGGAGATCTAGCTGCGAAGACCTCAGCCCGGCCTTGACTTGAGCGCCGGGGTTTCATGCCTCGATTGAACAGTTTCGGCGGCGTGGCGTAATACTGCCTGACCCGAACAAAGCCTCAAAGGTTGAGACCGGCCCCCCGTCAATCAAAGCGCGGGCATTATAACAACATAGTGCGTGGGGCTGTCACGCCTCGGCGCGCTTATTTTCTGGGACAAAATAACGCTTTCCCCCGCTTTTTTTGTGTTGCGTCAAACCCGCTCCCGGCTAGAATCGAAACAAATTCTCAACGCACAGGATTCCGCCATGACCGTCCGCTCCTACCTTGATCACTTCCCCATGCTCGGCGACCGCGTCTACGTCGATGAAAGCGCCATCGTGATCGGCAAAGTCGCCATTGGCACGGATTCCTCGATCTGGCCCGGCACCGTGGTGCGCGGCGACGTGCACAACATCCGCATCGGCGAGCGCACCAACGTGCAAGACGGCTCGGTGCTGCACTGCACCTCGCCCGACTACGGCCCCGCCCCCGAAGGTTTCGCGCTGGTGATCGGCAACGACGTCACCGTCGGCCACAAAGCCGTGCTGCACGGCTGCACCATCGGCAACCGGGTATTGATCGGCATGGGCGCCATCGTGATGGACGGCGCGGTGGTGGAAGACGAAGTATTCGTCGGCGGCGGCAGCATGGTAACCCCCGGCAAAGTGCTCAAAAGCGGCGGCCTGTACGTCGGCTCCCCCGCCACCCGCGTGCGCGAACTGCGCCCCGATGAGCTGGAATTCCTACGCTACAGCGCCGCCCACTACGTCAAGCTCAAGAACCTGCATTTGATTACGTCGAAGGCGATTATGTAGGCCATTCACATATCACACTTAGTGTGATAGTTTGCCCATGAAGGTTTATAAAAATGCTTGGTTTGACCGCTTCGCCCGCAAACAGGATATTTCAGACACGGCGCTGCGAGACGCCATCACCCGCGCCGACAATGGCTTGATCGCCGCGGATCTTGGCGGCGGCGTCATCAAGCAGCGTGTGGCGCGTCGCGGGCAAGGTCAGTCTGGCGGTTTTCGTACTCTTGTGCTGTACCAGGCCAAGGAGCGCGCGGTTTTCGTTTACGGCTTCGCCAAGAGCGACCGCGACAACATCGACGCCGAGGAATTGAGCGCATTTCGCCAGGCCGCCGCCCAAGTGCTCGCGCTAAGCGAGACGCAGTTGGCGCAATTGGTCGAGCGCGGCCAGTTCGTGGAGGTAAATCCCATGGCAAAAGATAAAGATATGATTCACGACAAGGTACAAGCCTACCGCGTGGAGCGCAGCTACCGCAGCGAAGCGCTCGCCTCCATCCACGAAACCATGCTGGCGCTGCACGACATTGGCGCGATCGGCAAACAGACCTTGCGCGAGTTCGACGCCTCCTGCCTGGCGCCAATCGAACCGATGACGCCACAGCGCATCCGCGCGCTGCGCGAGCGTGAAAAACTGTCGCAGCCGGTATTCGCGCTGTATATGAATGTCACCAGAAACCTGGTGTCGGACTGGGAGCGCGGCGTGAAGAAGCCCGGCGGCGCCGCGCTGCGCCTGCTCACCCTGATCGAAAAGCAGGGCATTGAGGTACTGAACTAAGCTCAGAGAGCGCGCAGCTCGCGCAAGACCTCCCTGGTATCCGGCCGCATTCCCCGCCACAGCAAAAACGCTTCCGCCGCCTGTTCCACCAGCATACCCAGGCCGTCGAGCGCGCGCGCCGCGCCGTGTTCTTGCGCCCAGCGGCAAAAGATGGTCGGCTCCTTGGCGTACATCAGGTCGTAGCACCAGGCGTCCTGCGCCAAGAGATCATCAGGCAAGGGCGGCAGGCTGCCTTCGAGGCTGGCGGCGGTGGCGTTGAGCACCCAGTCGAAGCGCTGCCCCGGCAAGTCCTCATACCCGCAAGCGCTCACCCGGCCATGCGCGGCAAACAGCGCCGCCAGTTCCTCCGCCTTGCTCCGCGTGCGGTTGGCGATGACCAGCTCCACCGGCTCCAGTTGCAACAGCGGCAACACGATGCCGCGCGTGGCGCCGCCAGCGCCGAGCACCAGCACGCGCTTATCGCGCAGCTCGCCGCCGGCATTAACCGTGAGATCACGTACCAGGCCCGGCCCATCGGTATTGTGGCCTTCGAGTTCGCCCTCTGCATTGAGCAACAACGTGTTGACCGCGCCCGCCAGCTCGGCGCCCACGGAGCGCCGCCGCGCCAGCGCCCAGGCGTCTTGCTTGAACGGCACGGTGACGTTGAGCCCCTTGCCGCCCCCCGCGAAAAACGCCTCCGCCGCCTGTTTGAAGCCATCGAGCGGCGCCAATAACGCCTCGTAACGCAAGTCCTGCCGGCACTGGCGGGCGAAACTGGTATGAATGAAAGGAGATTTGCTATGGGCAACGGGGTTGCCCATCACAGCGTAGCGGTCGCTCATGTTGTTCTTTTCCACCCTCTCCCCCGCCCTCTCCCGCCAGCGGGAGAGGGAGTAGATCGGCTATCGCGAAAGGATTGGTTGCTAAGGCTGCATCGGGACGGCCCCCTCTCCCGCTGGCGGGAGAGGGCGGGGGAGAGGGTGGACTAAAAAATTACACCCACTCCCGCTGCCGCAAATAATCCGTATACAAGCGCGCTTCCTCGGTACCAGGGGCAGGATGGTAATCATAGTCCCAGCGCACTTCAGGCGGCAGCGACATCAAAATTGACTCAATGCGGCCCACGCCCGATTGCAACCCAAACACGGTGCCGCGATCGTACACCAGGTTGAACTCCACGTAGCGGCCCCGGCGATATTGCTGGAAGCGTTTTTCACGCTCGCCGTAGGCTGTATCCTTGCGCCTTCCTACGATCGGCGCGTAAGCGTCGAGGTAGCTGTCGCCCACCGCGCGCATGAAGGCGAAGCTCTGCTCGAAACTCCAGGCATTGAGATCATCGAAGAACAAACCGCCCACCCCGCGCGGCTCATTACGATGCTTGAGGTAGAAATATTCATCGCACCACTTCTTATAGTCGCTATAGACCGTAGGCCCAAAGGGCTCACACGCGGCCTTGGCTACCTGGTGCCAGTGCAGGCAATCTTCATCGAAACCATAATAAGGCGTCAGATCGTAACCGCCGCCAAACCACCACACCGGCTCAATGCCCGGCTTTTCGGCGATGAAGAAGCGCACGTTGGCGTGCGAGGTCGGCACGTAAGGATTGCGCGGGTGGATCACCAGCGACACCCCCAGCGCCTGAAACGAACCGCCAGCCAAATCAGGCCGGGCGGCGGTGGCGGAAGCGGGCAACTGTTTGCCGAACACATGCGAAAAATTCACCCCGCCCTTCTCGAACACCGCGCCCTCGCTGATCACGCGAGTGAGACCGCCGCCGCCTTGTTCGCGGTCCCATTTGTCGCTGCGGAAGTCCGTTTTGCCGTCGATCACCGCCAGTTCGCGGCAAATACGCTCTTGCAAGCCGAGCAGGTAAGTCTTGATGGCGGGGATGTCGATGGCGCTAGTCACTGCGATTCTCTCTCGGTAGCCAGTAAAAGAAGGCGCCACTGTAACAGGTTCGCCAGGCCCGTGGCGCGCCGCCGCCGCGCTGGCAGTTGATCCAGTTCAATTCGCGCACGAAAATCCCCCCGCGCCAGCGCGAATCAGCCCGCGCAATTCCAGCTCGCTCAAATGCCCAAGTAGTAGCTCCACCGGCAAATTCACGCTCCGCACCAATTGCTCCAACGACACCTCGCCATAGCCAAGCGCCTTCACGATGTCCCGCTCCTGCGGCGATAGAGACGCCTCATCAATGACCACCGCCGGCGCCTTCGCCTCCACGCTTTGCGCCTTCAGCCGCTGCCGTTCCCACGCGGCGAAGGCCGGCAGCTCCTCCAGAATATCCGCCACGCTCTCCACCAGCTTGGCGCCAGTGCGTAGCAGCGCATGGCAGCCGCGGGTTTGCGGGTTATGGATGGCCCCCGGAATGGCGAACACCTCCCGCCCCTGTTCCGCCGCCAGCCGGGCGGTGATGAGCGAACCGCTTTTCGCCGCCGCCTCCACCACCAAAACCCCATGCGACAGCCCGCTGATGACCCGGTTACGAAACGGAAAATGCCAATTCGCCGGCCCCGACCAAGGCGGAAACTCCGACACCAGCACCCCCTGCTCACGAATGCGCGCCGCCAGCGCCGTATTGGCCTTGGGATAAAGCTGCGCCAAGCCCGAACCCAAGACCGCCACCGTAAGACCGCCCTGCGCCAGCGCCCCAGCATGACTTTCGGCATCAATGCCCAGCGCCAAACCGCTGGTGACCACATACCCGCTTTGCGCCAGCGCCGCGCCAAACTCCCGCGCCAGCCGCCGCCCATCCACGCTCGGCTTGCGCGTCCCCACCATCGCCATCTGCGGCAATTGCAAAGCCTCCAGCCGCCCTTGCAGATACAGCGCCGGCGGCGGATCCGGCAAGGCCGCCAAGAGCGGCGGATAATCCGGCGCATAGAGCGGCAACACCGCATTACCCTCCCGCGCCAGCCACTCCAAGAGCCGCGGCAACTGCTCCCACGCCTGCCGCCACTCCTCCACCGGCACACCCCGCAGCGCCAGCGCCGCCGCCCGCTCATCCCAATGCGGGGTGGCAAAGGCTTTCATTTTGGCTGGCGTCAACGAGGGGATGAGGCTGAGGGACAGCCATAGTTGTGAGGGATCGAGTGAGTCTGCTTGCCGCGACATAGGGCTTTTATCTCCAAACACCTTGCCGTGCACGGCAAAGCGCCGGCACGGTGCCGGCGTTCGCTGGATATAGCTGGGGTTTGGGGTTGGCGCAAATAAAAGAAGAGCGTTGCGCTTGCGCAAGTTTCATCGCCACACCAAAGGGCGGTGCATGGGGGTGTTTGGCTTGCTCGATCCTCCAACTCCCGTATAGCATCCACATCTACCCTCCCCAAATGGATGTGCTGTGATTGCGTCTACCCGTAACGACGAACTTGATGCGCCCGCCGCCAGCATCACGCCGGACAATCCGCATAGTGAAATTTCGTTTGGTTCCGCCGTGGACAAAGACGCTCTAAACGGCCTTCAGGGACATGAATAAAAACGAAGCCGAAACCCGCGCCGATCACATCGACCCGATGCTTATTGCCGCGGGTTGGGGTGTGGTCGAAGGCAGCCGCATTCGCCGCGAATATGCGATCACGCTGGGGCGGCTGGAAGGCGCGGGCAAGCGCGGCAAACCATTATCCGCCGATTACGTGCTTGAGTATCGCAACACCAAGCTCGCGGTTGTCGAGGCCAAGGCATGGGACAAACCCCTGACCGAAGGCGTGG
>JAITMI010000051.1 GCA_031277435.1 Pseudomonadales bacterium | reverse complement strand
CTGTTGCGCTGCCGCACGCTGGCGCAATTGCTCAATACCGTCGCCGAACGTATCCGCAACGATTTCGACGCCAGCGCCGCCACGCTGGCCTTCATCACCGAAGGCGGCGACGACATGTTGACCACGCTGACGCCCGCCTCCGTACAAACGGCGTTCGGCGAGTTTCACACCAAACAGCGCACCTGGTGCGGCGGTCTCAATGGCGTGCAGCAACGCTTATTGTTTCCCCGGCACAATGCTCCCATCGTCTCCGCCGCCATCGTGCCGCTGCACCTGCCACAAAGCTCTACGTTCCGGCAGGCTTATGGTCAGCCGCTACTGGTGATCGGCAGCGTGGAAATCAGCCACTTCAATGCGTCGCTCGATACGCTGTTTTTGGATTTTATTGGTGAAGTTCTGGCGGTGCATTTGCAGTCGTTTGAGCCTTGAGGCGTGAAAACTGCTTTGGTTTTACGCTTTGCGCATCAGCTTGCGCAACCCGCGCACCAGCGGCAGTAACAAGTTACGCAGCCAAGGGCGGCGGTTGATGGCAAGTTTGATGCTACCGAAGTAACGCCACAGGTGGTAACTCAGTAAGGCTTTCTGTTCCGGCCAGAAGCGGCGTGGCGCAGCAATACTTGCCGCGGGCAAAGCCTTATGGGTGAAATCACTGAAACGGCGCAGTCCATCCTTGGCATTGCGCGTCGCTTCGAGAAACGCCCTGCCATAGCGCCGATCCGGTTCGAGATGGCAGCCTTCCGCCCATTCATTCCAGGCATTGATGAACACCAACGTTTCACCCTGCCCCGCTTTCCGCGTTAGCGAAATGGTCTCGCTCAACCAATATTCATAATTCTCCGGCGTGCCATTGAGCATCAGCGTGGCGCGACCGCTGGTGCGTGCGGTATTGTCCCAAGAGGGGAATACCGTCTTGAACACTCGCGCTCCCGCGTAGCCGCGTTCCAAAAAGGCGCGCGCCACCGTGGCGAATTGCAGCACGTTACCCTTGAAAGCCTCAAAGAAACTTAGCTCCTCGTTGATATTTTTTTGTCTGATATTGTGCGGCGGAAATTCCACGCCGCTGTCGAAACCGAACTGTCCATAATCCTCATTGCCATGCGTGAGCGCGGCGCAGAGGTGAATGTCGCCAAGGCCCGCCGCGCGGCAATACTCACGCCACCGCGCGGCGCTGCGCCTGGCATCCGGCAATTCCTGCGCACGGTACACGATCAAAAGCGGTTTACCGTCTATCTTGATGTAGCGCGGATCGCGTAGATAAGGCTCCACTGACTGGATAAATTCGTGATCGTCGTTCGGCAAATAACGCTGCTCAAGCAATATCTCATGGTCGGCGGCATCCCAGCGCCGCGTCCAATTTTCGTTGGCCCAGCACAGGCAAAACGGCATGTCGCTTGCGGGGTCACTCAGCATATCTTCCAGCGGTTTTTCCAAAATACGGCGCCCGGAAAACCAGTAGAAGTGATAACAGAAACCGTCGATGCCGTATTCCTTCGCTACCCGGATTTGTTCGCGTCGCGTTTCGCGCAAACGTAAATCGTAGAAACCAAAATCCGTGGGCAAATGCGGTTGATAATGGTCCTCAAACAAGGGCTGCGCCTTGGTGACGTTGGTCCATTCGGTAAAACCCTTGCCCCACCAAAGATCGTTCTCGGGAATCGGATGGAACTGCGGCAGGTAGAAGGCAATGAGTCGAGGCGGCGCGGACATCGTCTATTCTCTTATTTTTCGCCACGTAAAAAAACCATTATCTTGCGCAAGGGCGCGGTGATTTTCCAACTGGCGGATTGCGTAATCAGCGTGATGTAGGCTTCTAGCGCGGCCACATGGGCTTCACCCTGCTCGATTTGGGCCTCGCGTTGCGCGATCAGGGTATCTCGCTGCGCTATCTGCGTATTACTCTCGACGCTGAGTTCATGCAGTTTTTGCCGTTCCCGCGCTAATTCTTGCGCGGTTTCTTCGTACAGCGGCTTGTAGCGCGTAAACCAAAACACTTCCGCGAGCTGTTCATCGCTCCAAAGCGGCAGGCGTTTGTGATAAATCCGCCCCATCGCGGAACGTGCCAGGTCCGAGTTGCCCCATAGCCCGGAACCTTCGCCGGTTTCCAGCCGGTAAATGGCGCCCAATTCCGGTACAAAATGAAAATCGCCGTGATCCTGCACTTGCAACCAGAAATCCCAATCTTCGCAATACAACTGTTGCTCATCGAAGCGCGCACCGCGTTCAAGCGCTTTGCGGCGAAACAATATGGCATGTATTGGAATGAAATTTTCCATCGAAAAGTCGAACTTGTCGAAGGCGCGTTGATAACGGCGCACTTCCTTACCCCGTGCATCAACGCAACTGACCCCGTCATAAGCGGCGATGGTACGCGCGGCGGCGCCATCGAGCGCCGTCTTGAGCGTGTTGATGTGGCCTGGCAAGTACCAGTCATCATCATCCAAAAATATCAAGAGTTCGCCGCGCGCGGCATCGAGCGCGGCGTTGGCGGCGGCGCTACGGTTCAGAGGCAGGCCGGGGTCGATCAAGCGCAGCGGAAAAGCGCCGCAGCAAGGCCCAAGTTCGCGATGCGGGCGGCCACTGGCATTGACCACCACCACTTCGATATTGGAATAAGTTTGCAGCGCCACTGAATCCAGCGCCTGACTCAGCGAATCGCGGTCCATGCTGCGAATCAGTACGCTCACCAGCGGCAGGTCGGCCCGCTGTAGCGGCAAACCCAGCGAGTGCTGTTGTTGATATTCGCTGCGATAAAGACCCAGCGGATCGCGCGCCAGCGTGCGCGCCTCGACCACGGCAAAGGCTTCAGCCGCAACGATAGTGGAAGGCAAGGTATAGGTGCGGAAACGGTTGAGCGCGCCGATGTGCTGATCGTAAGACTGGCGCGACAATTGCGACGCGAAACAGGCCATAGCCTCGGTTTTACGTAGCAAAAACGGCGTAATATCGACCAGATGCGTGGGCCGTTGTAACGGCACGCCGACCTCATAAAACGCCAAGCGGCCTTCGCCGCCCGCGCGGCGCAGCGCTTCCTGCGCCGTCATGGCGAGAATGCGGTGATCGGGGTGCATTTCATACAAGGAAGGCGCGTACACGAGATCGGCTTGCGTCGCCTCAATCCAGCCTTGCACGGTACTTATCAAGGCTTCGCCATAGCAGAGGCCGCGATCAGGCAAACCAAGAAAGCATGGCGTTCCATAACCGAGCGCCCTGGCGGCGGCGCAACTCTCCGCGCGGCGTTGTTCGCGCAGAGTTTGCGCCTCATCGCCCGCAGCGCCAAAGGCGCCATCGGTGAAAATCAGCACCGTCACCGCCGCGCCCAGCTCCACATGGCGCGCCAGCGCGCCGCCGCAGCCGAACACTTCATCGTCGGGATGCGGCGCCAATACCAAGACACGGGA
>JAITMI010000405.1 GCA_031277435.1 Pseudomonadales bacterium | reverse complement strand
CCGGCGCGTAGATTTCGACGTGGCTGAGATCGAGTTCGGCGCGGTCGCGTTCGACCAGCGCAAGCTGATAATCAGGATGCTGTTCCGCCGGCAATTCAGGATCGATCAGTCTGGCTTTGACCACTTCCAGCGCCTGACGGGTGATGTCCAGCTCTTTCTGCGCATCCTGCGCCGCGTACCTGGCTTGCTCCAGTTGCGTCGCGGTAACCGCGCCGGAACCGGATAATTTGTTCAAGCGTTCAAATTCTTGATTGTAATAGTCAAGATCGGTCTGCGCCTTGCGGATGTCGGCCTGCTTGCTGTGATAATCGGCGCGCAGACTTTCGATGTCGCTGCGCACCTTGAGCAGGTTCGCCTCGGCGCGCGCCAGCGCGATGCGGTAGGCGGAGTCATCGATGCGGAACAATTTTTGACCTTTCGTCACACGTTGATGATCGGCCACGAAAATTTCCACCACGCGGCCAGTCAGCTCGCTGCTGATGCTGGTCATTTCGGTTTTGATGTAGGCGTTGTCGGTTTCCACCTCGCGCCCGCCGTGCATGTAGAACCAAAACCCCGCGCCCGCGATCACTAACGGACCAGCCCACAGTATCCGCGCGCGGATGATGCGTTTGCCCCAAGACATGTCAGTTTCCTCCAACTTTAGCTTCAAATTTATCGCGATTGCAGAGATTGCCGCGCATGTGCTGCAAGGTCCGCATCAAGTGTGTTTGCTGTGCTTCGCTCAAGCCGCTGAGCGTTTGCTGGCGTATTTCGTCGCCGATTTTGCGGATGGATTTGGTCACCGGCTCTACTTTATCCATCAGATAAACGCGCTTGGCGCGGCGATCCACCGGATCAGCGCGGCGTTCCACCCAGCCGTCGCGTTCGAGGCGGTCCAAAAGGCCGGTGAGCGTGATCGGCGTGATGTCCATCAACTCCGCCAGATCCTTTTGCTGCATGCCGTCGAAGCGCAAGAGCGAGGCCAACACCTGCCACTGCGCGCGGGTCAGGCCCAGCTCGCTGGCGCGGCGGTCGAATTCCCAGCGCATCTTGCGGGCGACGTCCTGAAGCAAAAACCCCAGGGTGTCCGTCTGCACTTTGCTCATAGGGCTTTACTCATAAGGTTTTTCATTACCGGTAGAAGCGCCCGGGGCCAAAAATCAAGTGGGCGTATTATTAGGATGCTAATTAAATTTTCAAGCCCGCCATCGTGATGTGACGCCGCCGTTACGCGGCTATCCGCATTGACGCCCACGGCGCAAACTCCTAGAGTCCCGCCCCAGGCACAACCACGGAGAATTCACTCATGCGTAACTATTTCCCCCACGCCGCCATGCTCGCGCTGGCGGGGCTCGGCGCTTTGCCGGCTCAGGCGCATCATTCCTTCACCGCTGAATACGACGGCGATCAGCCGGTCAGCGTCACCGGCACGGTGAGCAAGGTGGAATGGCAAAACCCGCACATCTGGTTTTACGTGGACGTGCCGGATGCCAACGGCAAGCTCGTCACCTGGGGCTTTTCCGGCGGCGCGCCGGGCATGTTGATGCGGCGCGGCATTCAGCCTGACTCGCTGAAGAAAGGCGATGTCATCACCGTGGAAGGCTTCCGCGCCCGCGACGACTCCAACAACGCTTCCGGCGGCAAAGTGACCTTCGCCGATGGCCGCAGCGTATTCACCGCCTCCGCCGAAGACAAACGCCCGGATTGATTACCATGACACTACGTGCCATCGCGTTCCTGGTGAGCGCCCTGCTCTCTCATTCTTTATTCGCGCAAACCAGCGGCATTCCCCGGCTGCCCTCGGGCAAGCCCGATTTCACCGGCATGTGGGCCGGCCCTGGTTTTGAACACACAGGTCAAGAAACCGACAACCCCACCGTTTCGCTTTACAACGACGACCTGATGGCGCCATTTCAGCCCGGCGCGCGCGACAACTTCATCCGCGTCTCCGGCGACATCCGCATCGACGACCCCACCGCGATCTGCCTGCCCAACGGCCTCACCCGGCAAATCCCCTCGCCCTACGCGCAGCAGTGGGTGCAGACGGATGATCAACTCATCATCCTCTACGAATACATGCACTTCTTCCGCGTGATCCCGCTCGGCGAACCCAACCGCGCGCACGAGCCGCTATTCGAAAACACCTACATGGGCGATTCCATCGCCTGGTGGGAAGACGACACGCTGGTAATTGATACTATCAGTCTAAAAGAATGGCTACTCGACGCCTACCACCCCAACACCGGCGGCACCCGCTGGCACAGCGACCAGTTGCACCTGATCGAACGCATCACCTACACCGACGCCGAAAACGCCAGCTACCAAGTCACCATTGATGACCCCACGTTCTACACCGCGCCCTGGACTCAACCCTGGGCCATGCAGAAAAAACACACTTGGAAATTGTTTGAATTCATCTGCGAAGACAACAACCGCTGCGCCGGCGGCGTATGCCAGGCGGCGGATGTGCAGTTGGATGATGAGTAATTACCCCGCCGCGCAAGATGTGCGGTCTACACTTTCTTAATTGGATAATTTATGATGGATAAATTGCTTTCCAGCCAG
>JAITMI010000401.1 GCA_031277435.1 Pseudomonadales bacterium | reverse complement strand
GCTGAACTTGCCCCTTATTTTTGCCGGCAAAAATTTCCTCGAAAACAAAACGGTCAGCGTGGCAACCAGAATGCCTATCAAGACGCTAGCCAAAGTAATGGTTTCCGTCAAAACAATCCATACAAGAGTCAAGCATAACACAGCGGCAACAATGCGCATTTAATTCCCTTCCCTATAAATGAGTCCACTGCAACAATAAATAATTCCGAATTATAACATACGTCAAATATATGTACAACAACAAAAAACAGTTCTAAACCCTCAATCGGACAAACTTGCCGCTGCCTTGTCCATCAAAACAGTAACGTCAGGATGCAGCAAAAGCAAGCCAAGTACACGGCGGCGATAGGCGGGAAACAACATTTCAGCAAGAGGCATAACGATTCTCGGCCTTAGAGTGGTGCTTATTTAGCTGCAATTGTAGCTTTTTTTGCTGCAATGGCTAGTTCACGGGCAACAAAAAAGGGGCCGAAGCCCCTTTGTAGTGCGCGGTAAACTCACTTAGTCCGATTCAAACACTGCTCCAACTGATCCAAGGTTTCCATCGCCGGCAGGCATTGGGCGATTGAGGCGTTGGGTTCGCGGCCTTCCTTGATGGCGGCGAAGAACTCGCGGTCTTGCAGTTCGATGCCGTTCATGGAGACGTCCACTTTCGATACGTCGATCTGTTCGTTTTTGCCGTCGAACAGGTCGTCGTAGCGGCAGAGGTAGGTGCCGTTGTCGCAGATGTAGCGGAAGTAGGTGCCGAGCGGGCCGTCGTTATTGAACGATAGGGACAGAGTGCAGAGAGCGCCGCCGGTGGTTTTCATGCCGATGCTCATATCCATGGCGATTTTCAGGTCGGGGTGATGCGGGCCTTCGAGCGCGAAGGCGTGCGCGACTTTTTCGCCGGTCTGCTATTGGAACAGATCCACGGTATGGCAGGCATGGTGCCACAAGAGGTGATCGGTCCAGCTACGCACGCCGCCAGCGGCGTTGAGGTTGGTGCGGCGGAAGAAATAGGTTTGCACGTCCATTTGCAGCACTTTCAATTCGCCGGCCTTGATTTTTTTATGCACCCATTGATGGCTGGGGTTGAAGCGGCGGGTATGACCGGCCATGGCGACCAGTTTTTTGCCCTGTGCGTTCATTTCCTGCTGGGTGGCGAGAATGGCCTTGGCGTCGACCAGGGTGTCGGCCATCGGGATTTCCACTTGCACATGCTTGCCAGCCTTCAGGCATTGAATGGCCTGCGCGGCGTGCACTTGGGTGGCGGAGGTGATGATTACCGCGTCCACGTCGAATTTCAGGCATTCTGCCAGATCAGTGCCCCATTGGGTGATGCCGCGCTCGGCGGCGGCGGCCTTGGTGGCGTCTTCGCGGCGGCCGCAGATCGCGGTCACTTCCACGCCGGGGATGTTGTTGATTCCGTCCATGTGTTTCTGGGCAAAGGCGCCGTGGCCAACCATCAATACTTTCATGTGAAAACTCCTTGCTATCGTTTGCTTATAAAATTGGAACGCTGAGTTTATTTGAGATCATCCAGCGAATCGAGATACACGAGGCCGGCTTGTTGCAGGCGCTCGCGCATTTTGTAGATGTCGAGGCCGAGCTCGCCGGCTTGCAGTTTTACGCGCTTGGCGACTTCGGCGTCTTCTCTGGCTTTGGATTTGTCGCGCACCACGGCGGCGGTTTTGCGCTCTACCACGCAGACGCCGTCGTCATCCGCCACGATCACATCGCCAGGGTTCACCAGCGCGCCAGCGCAGACGATGGGCACGTT
Organism: Pseudomonadales bacterium; assembly: GCA_031277435.1. Lineage (GTDB taxonomy): Bacteria > Pseudomonadota > Gammaproteobacteria > Pseudomonadales > Pseudohongiellaceae > CAILUG01. Next base: position 3,641 of record JAITMI010000401.1, on the reverse strand, counting down.
TACGCAACCGAGCGTTTCTTTTACCGTGCCTTTGGCGTGGATGGCCTTGGACCATACGGGGAAGCCCATTTCCTTCAGATCGCGGGTGTCGCGCACGCCGGCGTCGATGATGAGCGCCTTGACGCCGCGCGCCATGCAGGAATGGGCCAAGAGGTCGCCGAAGAAACCGTCGGTGCTGTCGGCGGTGATGCCGCATACCAATACGTCGTCCGGTTTGCATAGTTCGATGGCGACGTGGACCATCCAGTTATCGCCCGGTTGAGCCAAAATGGTGACGGCGCTGCCAGCCAGACGCACGCCGTTGTACACGGGGCGCATGTAAGGCGCCATCAAACCGACGCGGCCCTGAGCCTCGTGCACGGTGGCGACGCCCATCTGGCCGAGTTCGTCGATCACCGTCTGATCGGCGCGGGGAATGTTGCGTACTGCGACTGTTTTCATCATGGGAGAAAGTTCCGCTGCATTGAAAAAAGCCCGCATTATATAATGCAGCGGCTCGCGGTATCCGGCGTGAGCCCAGTTTTCTTTCTTTTCTTCATTACAGAGGTAAGCCATGCAAAAAGCCATTCCTTGTCTGTTGATGCGCGGTGGCACGTCAAAGGGCGCCTATTTCCTGGCTGAGGACATGCCGGCGGACACGGCGGAACGCGACCGCGCGCTGCTTGGCATCATGGGCTCGCCGGACAAGCGGCAGATCGATGGGGTCGGCGGCGCGCATCCTTTGACCAGCAAGGTGGCGATCATCAAGAAATCCGAGCGCCCCGGCGTGGACGTGGATTATCTCTTTTTGCAGGTGTTCGTGGACGAAGCCAAGGTCAGCTCCAGCCAGAACTGCGGCAATATTCTGGCGGGCGTCGGGCCTTTCGCCATCGAGAAGGGGCTGGTGAAGGCCAATGACGGCGAAACCATCGTCACCGTCTACATGGAAAACACCGACAGCATCGCCAAACAGCGCATCCTCACCCCCGGCGGCAAAGTGGAGTACGCCGGTAACGCCGCCATCGACGGCGTGCCGGGCACGCACGCGCCGATCATGATCGAGTTCCTGGACGTGGCGGGCTCAAGCTGCGGCGCGCTGTTCCCGAGCGGCAATTTCGTGGACGAAGTGAATGGCCTCAAGGTGACGCTGGTGGACAACGGTATGCCGGTGGTGATGATCGACGCCAGGGATCTTGGCCTCAGGGGCGATGAAAGCATCGAAGCGCTCGAAGGTAACGCCGATCTCAAGAAAACCATCGAGGCATTGCGCCTGGCCTGCGGCCCCTTGATGAATCTGGGCGACGTGAAGGACAAAACCGTGCCCAAAATGACCATCGTATCGCCGCCAAAACAAGGCGGTTTGATCAATACCAGAAGTTTCATTCCACATCGCGTGCACGATGCCGTGGGCGTCTTGGCCGCCGCCAGCGTGGCCACCGCGGCGAACATTCCAGGCGCGGTGGGGCATGATCTCGCCAACATCCCCAGCGGCAAGCGCCGCATGTGCGAAGTGGAACATCCCACCGGCTCAATGGGCGTGGAAGTGGAGCTTGACGACGATTCCAAAGTGCTGGTGCCCAAAAGCACGTCGATCATGCGCACGGCGAGGTTGTTGATGGCGGGGACTGTGTACTATTTGTGATTTTGACCTGGCGTTCTTGTGTAATCCACGCAGTCATGGACGCCAGCGAACTACCCCTTCCCCCGTTTACGGGGGAAGGTTGGGATGGGGGGATTAAGGATCAATCAGCCTTCGCCCCCTCCCCAACCCTCCCCCGTAAACGGGGGAGGGGGTAGTTGGAAGGCGGGGCTTTTTTTAGCGCGTGGAACTTACTTATTGAGCAAAGCAATAGAAATAGCCATTGCCGCCGGAGGCTTTCAGTTGATCGGCGCTGCAACCGCGGCTGTTGTGCGCCGCGTTCCAGGATTCGGCCATGGCGCCGCCGCCCGCGCGGTCAACGTGGCCCACTACCGCGGTGGCGCTATCGTCGTTGGCGGTCCAGTTGTTGCAGGTGAGGTCGCTGGCGGTGCCGTCGGGGTTGGAGCCGGTCAGCATATCGTGCTCAAGCGGCTGGGCGTCGCCAATACCGTTGATGAGGGCGCCTTTTTCGGTGAGCGCGTTTTGCTTGCTCAAAAGTACGTTGCTGAAATGCAGATGGCCGGGGTTGCGGGCAACCAGGGTGCCGGCCTGGTTGTACCAGGGGCCAGCGCCGATGCGGTCTCTGGCGTTGACGCCATCGGGGCCGTTGGTGCTGAGGTAGGCGTGCCAGGTTTTGCCGGTGGAGCCGGCGGCTTCGGCCAGCGCCTGGCAGTGCGCGTCGGCGCCAGCGAGGCCGCCGAGGTTGGCGCCGTCACCCAAGCCTACGCTGGTGACGAAGAAGCTCATGCTGGTGTCTTGCGGCGCGCCGCCGCCACCGCCGCCGGGCGGCTGAGCAAACGCGGGAATGCTGAGGGTGAGGAGCGAGCAAGCGAGTGTGAGTGCGCGAATTTTCATGGGATACCCCTGTGAATTGTGTGGTGCCTGCATAGTGTTGATCGTTCAGGCCAGGCTGCCTGAAATCGCGAGCGAAATTCACACAGCCCCGGTTCATTGTCAAGCGAGCCTGGACGTCATGGCGCCGCCTTCGCTACCATGCAGGCGAACTTTTCACACAAACATGGGGATACACCATGATCGGCCAAGACATGAACCAACCTGCCAGTTATCTACGCCGTACCCTGCTCGGCGCGCTGCCGGCGCTCTTGGTGAGCCGCCTCGCCCGCGCGCAAGGCGCCTCCGGCATCCGCCTGCGCAAATTGCACAATTTTGAAATCCGCGTCAGCGACCCGGCGCGCAGCCTGAAGTTCTATCAGGACTTGTTCGGCATGCCGGTGCAGGCGCGCGATGGCGAGCGGGTGATGCTGAAGATCGGCGACACCAACCAGGTCATGGCGATCCGCCCGCTGCAAGGCGCGGAACGGCCCGCCATCACCTATATCGGCTATACCGTGGAAGATTACGCGCTGATGCGGGAAGAGGGCGCGCTGGAATCCTTGGGTTTCAAGATGATCGCCCCGCCCGCCCCGGCGCTGCCCGGCCTCGACAACGCCATGAGCCACTGGGTGCGTCAGCGCGGCGATACGCCGGAATTATTTTTCGCCGACGAGCGCGGGTTGATCGTGCAGTTGAGCGATCTCAGCTATTGCGGCGGCAGCGGCCCGCTCGGCGCCGATTGCCCCGCGCCGGAAGCGGTCGCCCCCGGCTTGTTCCGCTTGCAGGAACTCAACCACTTCACCGCCTTCGTCAGCGACGGCGCCGCCGCCAACATGTTCTATCAGGACGCCTTTGGCCTCGAAGTGCAGGCCTACCAAGGGCCGGGCTCGCCGGTCACCGGCATCGGCGATGGTTATCAGTTCGTGATGTACGCCGGTGGCGGCGGCGCGCCCACGCCGGCCAATCTGCATCACGGCTGCTTCAACATGTACGACTTCAATGTGGAACAAGTGTTAGCGAAACTGACCAGCTATGGCCTGAGCGCACGCCCCGATGGCCAAGCGCAAGCCGGCCCCCTGATGCACTACATCAGCCTGCGCCAACCCGAACGCGGCGGCGCCCCCGGCGGCACCCCAGAGCTATATTTCACCGATCCCGACGGCATTTTGCTGCAATTGCAAGACACCAC